>JABZHC010000009.1 GCA_015259035.1 Atopobium sp. | reverse complement strand
GTCAATATCCTAGGCCCTTCAGTAATAGATTCAGTTTTCTTAGTTATAAGAATCATCTTGTGAGTTTGTGCGTAAGACCTAACGACTGACACAAACGTTTCTTTTGTCTCATCAGACATCTGTGAAGTATAAAATTGCGGCTGATCCGAGAGCCAAGAATCGAATTTTCGAGAAATAAAAATTTCTAAAAAACCTTTTCCCACCAAAAGCGAGGAAAGTACAATTAAGACAACTATGACAGAAACAATGAAGCGGTTCGCTCTTTTCATTTCTTCACCTACAATTTCTTTGAATCACAAATAAATGAAGGTGCTAAGCAGTTATTTACCTATAAATTTGCTTCTACATTACCAGTATGAACTTATGATGCTCAGATTTAATCGGTCCCATTGATAACTATCGTAAGCGGCCTCTATTATTCTATAAACGGTATTTAATTACCTAAAATCAAATAAACCTCTCACGCTATAAGCATGAGAGGTTTCAAAATCAAAATTATTAACTGTTAAAATCCGTTAGCCGTTACAGTCTGGCTTTAACCTCAGCAACAAGCTGGTCAGCAGGCACCTGCACCTGCTCGTGAGACTCCATGTCACGAAGAGTGACCACGCCAGCCTTAACCTCATCTGGACCAATGACCACGCAAAGCGTTGCACCCATCTTGTCTGCCTGCTTAAACTGAGCCTTTAGCGAACGACCAGTACGATCAGCCTCACATCTAATACCAGCCTCACGCAGCGCCAGCACAGCATCAAATACAACAGGAGCCTGTTCAGCACCTGCGCAAGCAACATAAACACAGCTTGGAGCTGCAGGCTCAGCTGCAACACCAAGAGCCTCCAGCGCAAGCATAATGCGCTCAAAACCAACAGCAAATCCAACACCTGGAGTTGGCTTTCCACCTTCAAGCTCAACAAGACCGTCATAACGACCGCCACCACCAATGGCGCCAACACCAGCGTTTGGAATCTCTACCTCAAAGACGGTACGCGTATAGTAATCCAGACCACGAACAAGCGTTGGATCCTCAACGTATGAAATACCCGCAGCATCCAGATATGCCTTAACCTGCTCATAGTGAGCACGACAATCATCACACAGGTTGTCAGAAATGAGTGGCGCGTCCTTCATGACTGCGTGACAACTCTCGTTTTTGCAGTCAAACGCACGCAGTGGATTAATCTCAGCGCGCTCAAGACAGTCCTCACACATCTCATCTTTATGATCAAGAATGAACTGCTTGACCTTCTCGCGATATGCAGGGCGGCACTCCGCATCACCCATGGAGTTAATCATGAGCTTCATATCAGCTGACGAGAAACCCATCTGCTCATAAAACTTCATCAACATGATGATGGACTCTGCATCGGCAGCTGGATCAGAAGCTCCAAGCCACTCAACACCTACCTGGTGGAACTGGCGCAGGCGACCCTTCTGAGGGCGCTCTCCCCTGAACATTGCCTCGGCATACCAAAGCTTTGCAGGTGTTCCACCCTGTGGTACAAAGTTGTGCTCAACAGCGGCGCGGACCACACCAGCAGTTCCCTCAGGACGCATAGCCATGCGCTGACGAGGCTTAAGACCGGACTCATTGCCGGCAGCTAGCAGGTCCTCAAGCAGCGCACCTGAAAAGACGCGGAACATCTCTTTGCGTACAACATCGGTGGACTCACCAATACCGTGAACAAAGGTATCTACCTGCTCAAGTGCAGGAGTCTCAATGCGGTCAAAGCCATAAGTACCAAACAGATGGCGGGCAACATCCTGCATATGCTCCCAAGAGCGCATATAGCCGCCGTAAAGATCTTCGGTACCTTGAATTCTCTGACCCATGAATCCTCCTTGTTAGAACATAGACGTTTCTAGTTTACCCGTGAGCGGCAACTCTGGCGCAGAAAAGCTTTTATAACTTTTGAAACCTATGAAAAAATCCGATTATTTTCTAGAAAACGTGAAAAAGTGCGTATGTGAGGGTTGCTTTTTAATTCCTACCATTTAGTATGAATTAGCGGATTTTGGGGTATGACAAAAACATCGGTGACATTGGCGTTTGTCTTTGCCACAAAACCGTACTAGCACAAGGTTTGCTCGCCCTAGAGCTGCCCAAACTTGCTAGTCACAAGCGTATCACGTGCTTGCACGTAGAGATATTTGGAGAGAGATTTATGGCAACTGAGCTACTCCGTGTAAACGGAATTTCTGCAGGTACCGAGGAGAAATCCATCCTGCATTCAATTGATCTGAGCATTGGTGATGGCCAGGCTCACGTTCTGATGGGACCTAACGGCGCAGGTAAATCAACACTTGGCCGCGTCATTATGGGTGATCCTACCTATAAGATTACCGACGGTTCCCTTATCTTTAACGGCGAGGATGTAACTGAGCTTGCTGCAGATAAGCGCTCCCTTGCAGGCATCTTCCTCTCCTATCAGGCGCCTGTTGAGGTTCCTGGCGTTCCTCTTTATTCATTCCTGCGTACCATTACACAGATGCGCCCTGAGCTTAAGATGACCGCTCGTCAGTTCCGTCAGCGTGTTGGTCAGATTTCTGATCAGCTTGAGCTTGACCAGGGCTTCTTGATGCGTGAGCTTAACGTTGGCTTCTCTGGTGGCGAGAAGAAAAAGGTTGAGATGCTCCAGCTTCTGCTGCTCCAGCCTAAACTTGCCATTCTCGACGAGACTGATTCTGGCCTGGACGTTGACGCGCTCTCTGTTGTTTCAAAGGGCATTCAGGCCTATCGCGAGACCTGCGACGGCTCGCTGCTCATCATTACTCACAACACTCGCATTCTTGAGCGCCTTGAGATTGACCGCACTCACGTTATGGTTAAGGGTCATCTGGTGGCAGACGGTCCTGCTGACCTTATCAACCAGATTGACCACGAGGGCTTTGAGCGTTTTGAGAGCCAAACTGATGAGGGCGGTGCTAACTAGTGAGCGAGAAGAAGCGATCTGAGGTCGCTGACGTAGACCGCTCGCTCTACGACTTCACCAAGTCCGAAGAGGGTTACGAGCGCTACGATGATGGCCTTACTCCAGAAATTGTGCGTGCTATTTCCGAGAAAAAAGAAGAGCCCGAGTGGATGCTCCAGATGAGGTTGTCGGCCCTGGAAACCTATCACCAGCGCCAGATGGCTACCAACTGGGGACCTTCTATTGCAGGTCTGGATTTGAATCATATCTCCACGTATGTCTCGCCAAAAACTCAGCAGGCAAATAGCTGGGACGACGTACCTGAGGATATTAGGGATACCTTTGATCGTCTGGGCATTCCACAGGCAGAGGCAGAGAGCCTTGCTGGTGTTGGTGCTCAGTACGATTCCGAAATTGTCTATCACAACATGCGTGAGGAAGTTGCTGAGCAGGGCGTTATTTACACTACCATTGAGGATGCTTTGCATGATCCGCAGTGGGAGCCTGTTGTTAAAGAGTACTTTGGCAAGCTGATTCCTCCTTCAGACCACAAGTTTGCGGCTCTGCACTATGCCGTGTGGTCTGGTGGTTCTTTTGTCTATGTTCCTAAAAATGTCACTCTGGACTACCCACTTCAGAGCTACTTTAGGCTTAATGCCCAGGGTGCTGGCCAGTTTGAGCACACGCTTATTATTGTTGAGGAAGGCGCTGACCTGCACTTTATTGAGGGCTGCTCCGCACCTAAGTACTATGCAGCAAACCTCCATGCAGGAGCTGTAGAGCTCTATGTTAAGGACGGCGCTCGTCTGCGCTACTCGACCATCGAAAACTGGTCCAAGAACATGTACAACCTCAACACCAAGCGCGCCATTATTGGCAGCAATGCAAAGATGGAGTGGGTCTCGGGCTCTTTTGGTAGCCACGTTTCCTACCTCTACCCTTCTACAATCATGAACGGCGACTCTTCTAACTGCGAGTTCACCGGTATTACGTTTGCAGGAGCTACGCAGGACCTGGACACAGGCTGCAAGGTGATTATCAACGGCTCCAATAACTCGGCAAACGTTGATACTAAATCCATCTCCAAGGACGGTGGCGTCAACACCTTCCGCTCAGCCGTGACCGTTGGACGCAAGGCAGAAAATGCTCGCGTGGCGTTCTCGTGCCAGTCGCTGATGCTGGATAACATCAGCCGCTCCGACACCATCCCAGAGATGGATGTTCGCAATGCGACTGCTCAGATTGGTCACGAGGCAACTATTGGCCGCATTTCTGACGACACCGTTTTGTACCTGATGAGCCGTGGTTGCTCTGAGGCTGAGGCTCGCACCATGGTAGTAAACGGATTTGCAAACCCTGTCTCAAAGGAGCTCCCAATGGAGTACGCCGTTGAGATGAATAACCTGATTAAACTTGAGATGGAAGGAGCGATTGGCTAATGGATAACGTTTTGATTAATCGCGCCAACGTTCCTGCAGCTCAGACATGGAACCGTCTACGCGCTAACTCACTGTCAGTTTCCGTCCCTAATCACGCTGATGCAGGCACAGTGTACCTGCCTCTGCCTCGTCTTTTTGAGCGTATTGAGTGTGGAATGGGCCAGGAGGTTACTGACTACGTTGAATCTCAGGTATTCAAGTCCGATTTCTACAGTATTCCCGCTCATACCAAGCGAGAAGAACCTATTGTTGTTGCTGTTTCTGCAGCTCAAAACCAGTGTGCTAATACCGGCGTTATCGTACGTGAAGGTGCTGAGGCCACTGTCGTTATCGCTGCGTTTGCAGGCGATGCGAGCGACGGCGCACCTGCGGGCGGCGCCGCGAACGGCAGTAACGCGCTCCCAACAAGCGCTGCGCTCACCCGCATTGTGGTTGAGACTGGTGCAAAGCTGCACCTCATTGAGATGCTTGGTGTCAACGAAGGCCAGCAGCACCTTGAAAGCGTTGGTCTTGAGGTTCACCAAGACGCGGCTGTTGATGTTAAGCAGTACGCTCTGGGCGGCTCAACCATTGGTCTTGGACTCACCGCTAACTTGGTTGGTGCTCGAGCTCGCCTTGACCTCAACAATCGCTATCACGCTACTCACGAAGAAACGCTTGATATCAACCACCTGGTACGCATGCGTGGTACCTCTACGCGCGCGCTGCTCACCGAGTCCGGCGTCCTTAACGAGGCAGCTAAGAAGACGCTTCGCGCAACTATCGATCTTGTCCGCGGTGCAAAGGATGCCCAGGGCAACGAGATTGAAACGGTCATGATTCTTGGTGACGACGTTGTCAACAAGACCATGCCTGCTATTCTCTGTGATGAAGACGACGTTGCTGGTAACCACGGCGCTACCATTGGATCCGTCTCCCCTGAGCAGCTTGATTACCTTGCGGCTCGAGGACTTTCTCGCCAGGCTGCTGAGCAGCTGTTTGTGCGCGCGCTCTTTGAAGACGCCATCATCAACGCACCTGAGGAGATTTCTCACCGCGTGGCCGTTGAGCGTTGCGAGGCTGAGCTGGGCGCAGAAATTGCTCACGACTATGACGAAGCCGCAGGTAATAACGATGTTATCAGCAACGACGGCAACGATTCTTGCTCCGAGACCAATTCCAACAAAGGTGGTGTCGCGTAATGACCGACGCAGAAGTTGCCCAGATTACCGATAACCCTTACAAGGCAGATTTTCCAATTCTGGCAGCAAACCCCGAGGTAGCTTACTTGGACAGCGCTGCCACTTCTCAGCGTCCCCGTGCGGTTATTGAGGCGCAGTCTGGCTTCTACGAGACCATGAACGCAAACGCACTGCGCGGATTGTACCGTTGGAGTGTAGAAGCAACCGCAGCTATCGAGGGAGCTCGTGCTTCGATTGCAAAGTTCATTGGAGCTGTCGATAAAAACGGCAAGCCAGAAAGCCAGCAGATTATCTTTACGCGCAACACTTCTGAGGCGCTTAATCTGGTTGCTTCAAGCCTTGGCCGCTATGCACTCAAGCCAGGTGATGACGTGGTCATTTCCATTATGGAACACCACTCCAATATCATCCCATGGCAGCAGATTTGTAAAGCTACCGGCGCTAACCTGGTGTACCTGCGCATGAATTCGCAGTACCAGATTACGCCAGAAGAGATTGCGTCAAAGATTACCGAGCGTGCCAAAATTGTGTCTGTCACACACGTATCCAACGTGCTGGGCACCCGCAATGACATCAAGGCCATTGCCAAGCGCGCACACACTATGGGCGCCTACATGGTTGTTGACGCTGCGCAGTCCGCGCCTCACATCCCTATTGACGTGCATGATCTTGACTGCGACCTGCTGGCTTTCTCGGCGCACAAGATGTGTGGACCTATGGGTATTGGCGTGCTCTGGGGTCGCGCTGAGCTGCTTGATGCCATGCCACCGTTCCTTACCGGCGGCGAGATGATTGATTCCGTCACCGAAACCAGCGCCGTTTGGGCTCCTGTTCCCGAGAAGTTTGAGGCGGGCACGCAGGACGCCGCAGGTATCTACGCTACCGGCGCCGCTGTCGAATACCTCAACGGCTTGGATATGGCAAAGATCGAGAAGCGAGAAGAACTTCTCGCCAGATACTTGGTGCAGCAGCTGTGCACGCTGGACTTTGTTGACATCGTTGGCTCTAAGCTGGGACAAAACCACGTGGGCGCTGTGGCGTTTAACGTGCGCGGCGTTCATCCACACGACGTCTCGAGCATCCTAGACATGAACAACGTTTGCATTCGCGCTGGTCATCACTGCGCCGAGCCGCTTTTGATTGAGCTGCACGAGTCCAGCACCTGCCGCGCATCTGTTGCGTTCTACAACGATAAACACGACATTGACCAGCTGATCGAGGGTCTTAACCAGGTATGGAAGATCTTTGGCAGTGCGGTCAGCAACAAATAAAACAAGGAGTTGAAATAAGTGGCAGCAAACGACCTGTATAACGCTGAGTTTATGGACCACGTTTCTCACCCCGATTACAAATATCAGATGGACAACCCAACCGTCTCCCACGAGGGCGTTAACCCTTCTTGTGGCGATGAGCTCACGTTTTCCGTGCGCATTGAGAACGGAAAGATTGCCGAGGCAGCTTTTGTGGGCAGCGGATGTGCGATTTCTCAGGCATCGGCCGATATTATGAGCGATCTGATGATCGACCGCACCCCAGAAGAGGCCATTGAGCTTTGCAAACTCTTTGGACGCATGATTCGCGGAGAAGAGACCGACGAAGCTGTGCTTGACCAGCTGGAAGATGCCAACATTCTGCACGACATCGCTCACATGCCCGCACGCGTTAAGTGCGCTGAGCTAGCATGGCATACGCTCGAGGAGATGCTTGAGGCCCACAACAGCGGTTCTGCCGCAGCCGGTGCGTCTACCACCGAGGACGACGCCGCGAGCGCCAAGGACGGCGAGTAGTCGTGGCCGGAATGTTCTCTACAAAGGGAATGTACGCGCTTCGAGCAATGGCTGACCTGGCCGTTCACGATGGCTGGGTCTCGCTGGGCGACGTTTCCGAGCGCCAGAACATCTCGCGCAAGTACCTTGAGCAGGTCATTGCGCTGATGCACAAGGCTGGATACGTCGAGAGCCTGCGCGGAAAGGGCGGCGGCTATCGACTCACACGCAAGCCCGAGGACTACACGCTGGGCGAGATTCTTCGCGCAGCTGAGGGCAATCTTGCTCCCGCTAGCTGCCTGAACTGCACAAACACTACGCTTTGCCCTCAGATGGAATCCTGCACCACCATCAACATCTGGCGCGACCTTGGTCGCATGACCTCCAGTTTCCTGGACAGCAAGACGCTTGCTGACATCGCCCGCAACGAAGGCAACATGCACGTCTCCCCCGCCGACAATCCCACTGCTGAGTAAGCGTTTAAACTGCGCTTTTATTGTCGTGTGCGGTGGGACTTGCACAGCGAGAAGACCCCGGAGCGCACTGAGTTTCTCGCGAGAAGAGCACACCAGGAGTGCGCCGAGTGTGAGCCTGAAAATCACATCATGTCTGAACGATTTGCCGGATTCTCTTACCATGTCTGAGTGATTTGCCGGTTTTTCTCACCAAGTCTGAGCGATTTTACTCAGACTTGGTAAGTTATTCAGGCTCTGATTTCCTAGGGCTTGATCGATTTCCTAGGGCTTGAACGATTTCCTAGGCTTGAAGAATTTATCGTAGATTCAAGTTAGTATTTCTAAATCTTTTCTAACTCTTTCCACAATTTAATTCTTTTCTCTCTTTCAATTTGCCTTTGTTTTGAAGATGTATGTCTTCTTGGTAGATTTAGCCTAGAGCGAATGACCGTAAATAGATTATCCATAAAAACGATATCGTCATATTCATTTTTGCTAATTACAAACTCTTCTATACCAGCAGCTAAAAGTTCGTTATTTCGTTTGTAGTCCCTGTCTGCGGCATCAATCGATTCATGAACAGATCCGTTATATTCAAGTGCTACATTTTGAGTACCTCGTGCATTTGATACACCGCTGGATAGAAGTAGATCGATTGCACGATTTTTCTTTTGAGATTTGATACCTGACATATTTTGTATCTCAAATTCTTTGTTTAACTCAACGCATGGAATAGCATATCCACCTTTATACACTGGCAATAAAGCTCGAAGTGCCAGTTTAACCTCCATCGGCGAAGCTGCATTTTCAACAGACAAATCTGCCGCAGCCTTTACTTTTCTAAAAGATCTAACACCTTTCTTTTTGGTGAGATATGCAAGTAATTCTGACTTTTTAAAAAGAGGCGTATACCAATTTGACTGCAATTCTCCTGTTGACGCATCAATAACAAAACGTCCTTGGAATTCTGAAATGAGGAGTACTAGTTCAAACAGGCTCAATTTAGAAGCCATTTGAAACAGCAATTCAAATGGAGATGAAATTAAAACTGAAGAGCTGTTTATATTCAGTTTTATCACAGAACCAAACGAAGCACAGGTATCCACATGAAAATGAATTCCCTCATAAACACAAGAATTCTTTTTATTGCTCACAGTAATTTCAACTGGATTTTTAAGTTCAATACCATAATCTACTAGCAACTCGGCATTAATAGCTCTAACCAAATCGCGATAAGGAATATCCTCTTTGGCCAGTAATTGTCTAGTATCTAAATTGAACTTATTCAGATACTCATTAAATCCATGAGTTAAGAGTTCGTGTCTCCGTGTTCGCAAAGCACGATAAATTTGTAGAGCAGATGTATGTGAAAGGTAATATTCCATATGGAAATAGTATTTCTAAAAGTCAAATAAGCAAAACGACAAAAAACCTACGAATATTTGACTAATACGGTATTTCCGCAGATAGATTAAAAACACCTTAAAATATCATCTTATAAAAGTCCTGCTACAAAGGTTAGACCGCTAAATAAATGTACTTTCTCAATTTCGTGACAAATAAGTGACAAAATTAGAATTCCATATTTAAATGAGTATTCTTCTCCATACTGCATGACGCAAATGAGTATTACTTGTTAATTGACGCTAGTCCGAAATGCGAACTTGACCAAGCGGCTTGCGCACTTCTCTTTCATGAAACTGAGCCTGAAATGTTTAACAAGTCTGAACAAAATCACTCAGATAAGGCGAGAAAAACAGGCAAATTACTCAGACATGGTGAGAAAATCCGGCAAATCGTTCAGACTTGGCGAGAAATTCAGGCTCACATCAAACACATCAACCGCCTCTCGCGAGAAGGGCGTGCTAAGTGCACGTCTTTCGCGCATACTGCGCCCAACAAAAAACGGACCTGGAGAAAATCCAGGTCCGTTGCTTTAACTAGCAGCAAGAACGCGCTGTCGCATCGCACGTCATCGCTTCGACGCGCGCTCAGCGCATGCCGAAGGTTAGTTCCAAGCCTTACCGTCGGAACCAAACTCGCGGATGAGCTCCTTGGTGCGCTCGACGATTGCCTCACGACCAGGCTTCAGGAGCTTACGAGGATCGTAGCCCTTGCCGTTGTCGACAAGGCCAGCCTCAACGTACTTCTTGGTTGCCTCAGCAAAGACAAGCTGAAGATCAGTGTTGACGTTAATCTTAGAGATGCCCATAGAGATAGCCTTCTGAACCTGCTCTACAGGAATGCCGGTACCACCGTGAAGAACAAGTGGAAGATCACCGACGCGCTCCTTGATAGCCTTGAGCTGGTCAAAGGAGAGACCCTCCCAGTTAGCTGGGTAGATACCGTGAATGTTACCGATGCCGCATGCAAGGAAGTCAACGCCCAGGTCAGCAATCTTTGCGCACTGCTCAGGATCAGCAAGCTCGCCCTTAGCGGTTACGCCGTCCTCGGTGCCGCCGATGCCACCGACCTCAGCCTCAACAGAAATACCCTTTGCGTGAGCTGCCTTTACGACCTCTTCGGTGCGCTTAAGGTTGGTCTCAAAATCAGGCTCGTGAGAACCATCGTACATGATGGAAGTAAATCCAGCCTCGATGCACTTGAATGCATCCTCGTATGAACCGTGGTCAAGGTGAAGAGCAACTGGAACGGTGACGTTCTTGTCCTCAACAAGACGACGAACCATATCTGCAACAACGCGGTAGCTTACCTGCCACTTTGCTGCACCGCTGGTGCACTGAATGATGACAGGAGACTGAAGCTCTTCTGCTGCATCAAGGATTGCTGCGGTCCACTCAAGGTTGTTCTCGTTGAATGCGCCGATGCCATAGTGGCCCTTCTCGGCACTCTGGAGCATGGCTTTTGCGCTTACAAGCATGCTAAACCTCCGTTTGACGGAAAACTGATACATATAAATGATACCTTGTTTCATCACCTTTGATAGGGTCGTTTTTAACAAAACACCGCGAGAAACCCGACGCACTTGATTGAGCATCCCGGCGCACTTGATCAAGCAACTTGACGTGCGCTTGGACAAGTATCCCGACGGGTTTCTCGCCAACTGATGTTGCGATTTAGCGACGAAACATTACATCTTCACAAAAATGAGGTAGGCTATCAGTTCGAAGAAAGGAGCATCTTGTGAGCTATAAGCACTTTGATGCAGACAAAACTCGACTTACTTCGCCTGCTCAGCCTACAGATGAGGCAACAGACGAGAAGCCCGGCCTTCTTAAGGACGTCTCGATTACCCAAATTTTGGCAACGTCGCTTGCTGCGGTAACCGCATTTGTGTTGTCAAACCAGATTGGTATTGCTGGCTCAATCATCGGCGTGGCTGTTGGTGCCGCCGCCTCGGCGCTTGCTTCGCAGATTTACCAGAACGTTATTAGGCGCTCTACACACAAGTTCCGTAGCAGCGACAACGATGACTACAACCAGCAGACATATCCAGGCAGCAATCAGAACACGCTCGAGGGCACGCAGTACATGCCTCGACCCCAATACGCACCTTCTCGCGATTATTATTCCAACGCTGCTTCTACCGCTGGACAATCGTCGCAGGTAAATCGCACACCAAAGTTGTCGCGCAAGCGCGTAAGAGCGCTGACTATCGTGACCATTATTTCGATTATCTTTACTATTTCTGCCGTCATTCTTTACGCCATGTTCCTCAGCTATATCACCGATGGATCTGGCCTTGGACCAAAGGTCAGCACCACCCCAGTTGTGACAGAAAAAACTGCGGATACCAGCAATTCAACGGATAAGAAGAACGACTCCAGCTCTTCTAGCGAGAAGACCGACGAGTCAAGCAAGTCCACTGATTCCAAGGATTCCTCTTCGGAGAGCACTGACTCCAAGAAATCAGAGACCACCAGCTCCGACAGCTCGTCTAGCTCGGAGAAGACAAGCGATTCTAGCAGCTCAAGTAACTCATCGGAGAGCAACTCTTCCAGCAACAACTCCGGAACAGGCAGCTCAAGCAGCAATTCTGGTTCCAATCAGAACTCTGGCTCTAACAGCGGCACCAACAGTGGATCTAACGGTTCTGGCTCAAACAGCTCCAACGGAGGCAACTAAGTCGCGGTCGCAAGACTGCTGGCACAGCAGCTGCCGTCGCAGCAGCTGCCGGCATAGCAGCCGCCTGCGCGGCCACTACGACGCACCTAACAGCAACAACAAGCAGCAGCTCACACAGGGCTTGCTACAGAAAGGATGGGTATGGAAACCACAAATGCATGGAAAAAGTACACCTCGGAGGACCTGGAGAAGCTCCAGTCGTTTACCGAAGGCTACAGAAACTTTATCTCCGAGAACAAGACTGAGCGCGAGTGCGCCGCAAGCGCCATCAAACTTGCCGAGGCAGCAGGTTATATCAAGCTTTCTGACGCCATCGCTGCAGGTAAAACTCTCAAAGCTGGCGACAAAGTCTACGCAGACATTCGCGGCAAGTCCGTCATCTTTGTCCAGATTGGCACCAAATCTCTGGAAGAGGGCCTGAACATCCTTGGTGCTCACATCGACTCCCCTCGCCTGGACGTCAAGCAGAATCCTCTTGAGGAGCGCAACGAGCTGGCAACCTTTGACACCCACTACTACGGCGGCGTCAAGAAGTACCAGTGGGTCACCATTCCTCTGGCAATTCACGGCGTTCTTGCACTTAAAAACGGTAGCGTCGTAAACGTATGCGTTGGTGAGGATCCAACCGATCCTGTTTTCTGCATCTCCGATCTTCTCATCCACTTGAGCGCTGAGCAGCTTGGAAAGACCGCTTCCAAGGTCATCGAGGGCGAGATGCTCGACCTCATTATTGGAAACCGCCCACTTGTTTGGGGACAGAATGGCGAGAAACCCGCTGATGCAGAGGGCGACGAGCCAAAGGAAGCTGTTAAGGCTAACGTCATTAACATCCTGAAGGACCTCTACGGCATTGAGGAAGCAGACCTTCTCTCCGCTGAGCTTGAGATTGTTCCTGCAGGTCCCGCTCGCGACATGGGCTTTGACCGCTCCATGATCTTGGGCTATGGTCACGACGATCGCAGCTGCTCCTACCCTTCCCTGATTGCGCAGCTTGAGTGCGACACTCCTGCTCGCACCTCCGTTACTATCCTGACCGATAAGGAAGAGATTGGCTCCGTTGGCGCTACCGGCATGAATTCCCTCTTCTTTGAGAACATCATGGCAGAGGTCCTGACGCTTTCCGGTTTTGAATCTCCACTTTCTCTGCGCCGCTGCATGGCTAACTCCTATATGCTCTCTAGCGACGTTTCTGCTGGTTATGACCCTAGCTTTACGGGTAGCTTTGAAATCAAGAACTCTGCCATCATGGGCCACGGCCTTGCATTCAACAAGTTCACTGGTAGTGGCGGCAAGTTTGGCTCCAACGATGCTGATGCTGAGTACGTTGCGTTGATTCGTCGCATTATGGACAACGCCGGCGTTCAGTTCCAGACCGCTGAGCTTGGTCGCGTTGACGCTGGTGGCGGCGGAACTATCGCATATATGCTTGCTAAATATGGCATGCACGTCATCGACTGCGGCGTTCCTGTTCTCTCCATGCACGCACCTTGGGAGATTGCAAACAAGGCCGACATCTTCGAGGCATATCGCGGTTACCGTGCATTCCTCGAGTTCAGCGAGTAATTAAGCTACACAAATAGGTTTTACGTGCACGCAAATCAAGCTAACAAGAAAGACGTGAGAGACAAACTCTCACGTCTTTTTCTGTATCAAATCAAAGGCGAGAAACCCATCCAGCCCGCAGTGAACTGCCTCCCATTTCTTAGACACGAGAAATGGGAGGCAGTTCAAAACACACCTAAGTCAGATAATCTGTCAAAAAGACGTATACATTACGCTGAAAATACCTCAAACGTGCAGATTATCTTCATTAGGTGTGTAAAATGCCCGCATCTGAGCAGATTATCTGACTTAGGTGTGTTCCGTAGATACAGAATTTATCGATAGTTAAATTTCTTATATTTCTCTATTCATTATTCAGCATATTACATGAAGTTTATGCATAGAGATGCATATCAGGTAGTGCGACCGCCTAGCAGCCTGGCTATCTTGATTAAGAACATGTCGATTCTTCAGCAGAACCTACCAAAGTTGCGCTATTTTGTGCGCCAGGTCTAAAAGCCGACGCTAACACGCTGCAGAATCATAATCACCTGCATATGAACTGCCTCCTATTTCTCGTGTCTAAGAAATGGGAGGCAGTTCACAGCGCACGTAAAGGACAACTATCCCAGCAATGAAAGCACTTCTCGCTTGGCAGCCAAAAATGCTGCGCTCAAGTCAAACGATGCCAGGTCAGTAGCTTGACCAGCGCCTTTGCCAGAGTCTGCCTCCTCCGCATCGGCGCAGTCCTGCGGCTCAACAACGCCCACAATCTTGGTTACCACGCCCTGCGCGGGGCTTCCCGCCATTACGTAAATGCGAGAAGCCATGGCAACCGCCTCATCAACATCGTGCGTGATCACCAGTACCGAGAGGCCAAACTCCTTCACGGAAGACATGAGCCACGCACGCATTTCTCGCCGCGTGAGGGCATCAAGTGCCGAGAAGGGCTCGTCCAGCAGCATAATGTCTGAGCCAATGAGTGCCGTGCGCAGGAACGCAACACGCTGTCTCATACCGCCTGAGAGCTCGTGAGGCCAGCTTTGCGCCACGCGCTCAAGTCGACCGCGTTCCAGCATCTCCTGGGCCCGTGCGCGCGCCTCAGCGCGCGAGACACCCTTCAGCTCAAGCGGAAGCGCTACGTTGTCGATGATACGCTTGCTTGGAATGAGCAAATCTTTCTGGAGCATGTAGCCAATGTGGCCTGGATGACCCGTAACGTCAGAGCCATGCAGCAGCACCTTGCCCTCTTGCGGCTGTAAAAGCCCCGCAAGTGCGTGGAGCAACGTTGTCTTGCCGCAGCCTGAACGACCAACCAGGCAGGTGATAGTGCCCGGCTGCAGCTCAATTGAGATGTCCTTAGCAACTACCTGGCCATTTCCCCAGACTAGCGTAAGGCTGCGTGCTTCAAGCGCCGGAGCAGTCTGTTGCGGCTCGCATGCAGCTGCAGCAACAAGGTCCTTCTCGCCAGGAGCTTCTACGGTTGCACTCTCTGTTATGTCGGTAGTTTGCTTATCCAAGGTACTCACTAGTAAATCCTGCGGATGGATCAATCTTATTCTCAAGTAGCTGCTGGTTATTGAGCCAGGTATAGAAACGCTGCCAACGAGCCGAATCAATAACGCCCCACTTCTCGGCATCGTCAATATACTTAGCAGCCAAGAACTTCTGAGAGGCTTTAACCAGGTCAGCGTCAAGTTCTGGAACAGCTTTGAGCAGAATCTCTGCCGCCTCATCAGGGTTAGAAACACAGAACTCGTAACCCTTTCTTGCGGCGCTCAAGAAGGCCTTAACAGCGTCTGGATTCTCTTTTGCAAAACCATCGTTTACCGCAATAACTGGTGTGTAAAAGTCAAAGTTTTGATCAATAGCTGCAAAGGCAAAATAGTTGTACGCAAAGTTCTGAACACGAGCATTTTGAACAGCCCACTGCTCATACACCCAAACAGCATCAAACATCTTTGCTTTTAAGCCAGATACCTCGTCGTCTACCTCGTAAGGTACCATCTTAAGCGTTGAAGGATCTCCGCCGTCAGATTCCATAACAGACCTGATAGTAGCCTGTTCAACAGGGAGATTCCACGTAGCGTAAGTGCGGTCATTCAGGTCTCGCGGACGAACAATGTGATCCTCTTCACGGCTCATAATGCCCGAAAGATTGTGCTGAATGATAGCAGCCACCGCGGTATACGGCAGCGGATTAGAAGACGAGAGGCTGTTAGCAATATAGTCCTGGTAGGTAACGCCCATCTGAGCGCCGCCCGCACCAATCAGCGCGTCCGCACCGTCAGCAGGTGGCTGCTGAATGGTTACCTTGAGACCAGCCTCGTCAAAGTAGCCTTTCTCCTGAGCTACATAGATGCCGGTGTGGTTGGTGTTTGGGGTGTAGTCCAGCGCAAACGTAATCTCTGTGGTACCGCCGGAATTCTGCCCAGCACCCTTGTTTGCGTTTGATGGAGCAGACGGCTGTTCAAGTGAGCAACCTGCGCAAAGTCCAGCTGTCGAGAAACCCATTGCAGCTAGAAAGCCTTTTCTTGTCAAACCCTTGTAATCAGATGCGTTCATGCGGTTATCACTTCTTTCTTTGAACCAGTTAAGATTAGTGCGCAGATCCTCCACTGTCTTGAGAGGTATCCCAAGGCAGTGAACGTTTTTGGACAAGTTCTACGAGCTTCATCAACACGAGCGACAATGCAGAAACCACCACGATTGCTGCAAACATCCTGTCGTACGCAAACGCCTTTCTGACGCGCGTCATGTAAACGCCCAGGCCAGCGTCGCCCCCCAGCCACTCGGCAATTACTGCGCCAATTACAGCGTAGGTCACGCTCATTTTGAGTCCCGAGAAGAACTGCGGTGCAGCAGCAGCCAACTTGACGTGCCAGAAAATCTGCCACCGACTAGCTCCCATGGTGGTCATCAAGTCAACCATGTCGGGATCAATTGATTTAAATGCCGAGTTCAGCGCTACGGTAATAGGGAAAAACGTTGAAATGGCCACAAGAACAATCTTTGGCAAGAGGCCATAGCCCAGCCAAAGCACCAAAAGCGGCGCAATGGTCACAATAGGAATAGTCTGTGAAATAGTTACAAGTGGAGAAAGCAGCTTGTCTAGCGTTTTGAAGAAGTCCATAAGAACCGCAAGCGCAAAGCCAATAAAAACTCCTATGGTCAGGCCAACAAGGGATTCTAACAGCGTAATCCCTGTGTGAGTCATAAGAAGCTGAAAATCCTTGACCAGTGCAAATACAACCTGAACAGGAGTTGGCACGAGGTAATTTGGGATAATTCCCACAACAATAACAAGCTGCCAAAGCACAAGAAAAGAAGTAAGGGATATGGCTTGCAGTGTAAACTGAGAAAGCTTTTTCATATGCCCTCCTTCTTGTAGTGCGTAAGGACGGCATTGGCTCCCTACGCTGGCATTACCCAGATCAGGTTAATGGGTCGCAACATACGGTGTTGCCTCTCAGCCGGGCCATTTCCCAGCTCCCCGTTAGAATTATTATAGCGCGGACGCCTCTAACATCAAATAAATAGTTAAACAAACCCGAAACAGTGCACTTTAAAGTCCTATACCCCGAAGCCGCGTGCTCCTACCCAACAAAACTAACCCAAAAGCTCCTTAAGTCCCAGCTTATCCGCCTCAGTAATTTGACGTACAACTTTTGCTGGAGAACCAACAGCAAGAGAATTATCTGGAATATCTTTAGTAACCAGGCTATTAGCACCAATAACGCAGTTATTGCCAATAGTTACACCGGGAAGCACCGTCACATTTCCGCCAAACCAGCAGTTATCTCCCACCGTGATAGGCAATGCTCGCTCATACCAAGCATTTCTCTCCTCGGCGTCTAAAGGATGCTGAACGGTATATGCCTTAAACTGAGGTCCCACAAAACTATGAGCACCAAAAGTGATAGGCGCGCAATCCATTAGGTATGCACCGTGGTTAATAAAGCTATGTGGGCCAATCTTGATGTTAAAGCCATAGTCAACATGAAAAGGAGAAACTGCTGCACTTCCCTCTCCTAATTCACCGAGAAGTTCAGTCAAAATCTGACGGCACTTTTCTTTATCACTTGGACGGGTCTGATTGAACTCCCAGGCAAGATCCTTAGCACGCCAAAAAGCTGCGCTTTGTTCTGCATCAGCTTCACCACCGCACCACTCACCTGCACTCATACGCTCAAGCTTTGATTTCTTATTTTCTGAATTTACGGTGGTCTGTTTTGGATCAATATCATACATAGCTAACTCCTCACGTTACTTTATTGAGCAGTTAGAAGTGTAATAAAAGAAGAGCCCCTGACGAGGCTCTTCTCAGTTAGTTTAAAGTTCTTGTAACCAACTACATTGCATCAAAAACATTTACCCACTTAAGCAGGAACTCTGTTTCTTTTACACGACCGCGCGCAAGCTCTGCTGCAGCAACAATGCCAAGCCATTCGTTTACATACTGACGAGTGCATCCCTGCTTGGTGCAATAAAGATTGATGTATTTCTCGGCAAGTTCCTCATCACCATGAAGAAGCAGGTGCAGGTAAGTTGTAGCACAGTCTGCTGCACCATTGCCCTGTGTTGCATGAGCCCAGTCAAGAATTACAGGAGCGCCATCCTCGGCGAGAATAACGTTGGAAGGAACAAAGTCACCATGACAGACCTTAGTATGAGGCTTCATACCATCAAGCTTGAGCAAAAGCTCATACCTTGTAGCCTCATCAAGAATGTCTGGAATACTGTTAATCATTCGGGTGAATTTGTCTTTTTGACGAGTAAGAAGTGGTGCCTTATGAGCGTGAATAGCCAGCTCAATATTGACAAACTTATTGAGATACTCGTCCTCTTTTTCTGGATACTCCTCAATAAGCTGCCTAATTGTTTTACCTTCAACTTTTCTGGTTGAAACAGCCCAGCAATTACCAACTTTACTAATCTCTACAAGAGAAGGAACGTTGATGCCGGCCTGTTCAGCACGAGTAAGGTTTAAAGCCTCATTCATAATATCAGCAGAAGGTTTGCTTCCGCTGAACACCTTAACGACTGTGTCTCCGTTGTCATACACAACCTTGTTATTACGCTCGACAATTACCTTTTTATCAGCTTTGAGCTCCATAACAACCTCCAATAAGGTACTCATGCAGATACTCACTATCCACCTAGTAGTATTGTCGTTCTTCTCTAACTTCTCCTGGCGAGAAGAACACTCTTATTGGTTAAACGGTTGGCAAATTCGGCGAACGTAAACATCTCCAGTTAAAACAAGGAATCGTCCTTCTGACAAAGATCCCCCGCTTTTTATAAAAGCGGGGGATCTGCATACTAAGTATATGTGTGTTGCTTACTGCTCTTTACGAGTGCGAGCATATGCTCCAACACCAACAAAGCCAGCGCCGACCGTTGCAAACGCAACCATAGCTACTACGCTTGCGTCACCAGTATCAGGCGTGCGGTGCTTACGCTTCTTACCAGGCTTCTCTGGAGTTGGGGTTGGGGTAACTGGAGTCTCGGTGTTTGTAATAGTAAAGCCATTGGCCATATCACCAGTTATCTCAGAAGTGTAACCCTCAATAGCATCCTCAGAAACGGTGTAAGCAATGACGTGATTATCTGCTGCGTAAAGATTTACACCAACAAATGAACCGGTCCAATTGTTTGCCTCAGAAAGGACAAGGGTCTGACCAGTGTCAACACCATCAGCAAGCAGGTGAACGGTTACAGAATCCTTCTTTGTACCGTTCCAAACCTTGGTGACTGGGACATCGCGAGTCACTGGAGCGTCAGCCTTGTTAGTAAGAGTTGTAACATTGCCGTTAACCTCAGGAGTCTGAGCAGTCCAACCATTTGGTGTGGACTCCTGGAAGGTCAGAGTAACGTTATCTGGAAGTCCAGTAAAGGTGTGCTCCCAGTTATTAGCTGCGGAAAGCTCAACAGAGTCAACGCGATAACCATCAGCAACAAGGTAAACAGTGAGCTTCTCTGGAATAACTGCGTCTGGATTTGCAGAAGTATCCCAAACCTTCTTAACAGTTACATCCTGAGTGCCCTCTTCACCGGTAATAACGGTACCGTTGGAACCAATACCGCCACCACGCTGTGCAGTGTTGCCATAAATGAGCAACTTAGCCTTATTCTGTGCAGCATTAATTGACTCGTGGCGTGGGTTGGATTCAAGTGCGAGCATATCGGTATTGTTGACGATATTGCTTACCTCTTCAGTGGTGTGACGTGCAGCAGCTGGATCTGCATCACCAACGATGGAAGGAAGGTTGATAGTAACAGCACCGTCCTTTGTCCAGTGAGCAGAAGCACCACCAAGCATGTAATCAGAAATAGTTGCACCGCCGCTATAACCTGCGCCGCGAACAGTAGCAATCTCATCGGCGGCACCATTTGCGGTGTTATTGAAGAAAGCTACACCGTTCTTAGAATGGAACTCTGCATCACCAGTTGGACAGAACCATGCGCCGCCACCAATAACTGTTGCAGTGTTGTCCTTAATAAGTGCGTTATTGATATGAAGGACATAAGGAACAGAAGCAACGTAAACTGCGCCACCCTGATCATTTGCTGTGTTATTGATAATTTCGCCAGCATTAAGAGTTGCATTAGCAGATGCAATATAAATACCAGCACCAACACCCTTATCACCAAGCTGGTTGGTGTCATTACTGGTGGCCTTGTTTCCGTCAATAGAACCACCGTTCATGGTGAAGCCAGCACGGTAGATATTTGGCCAGTTATTCCATGGTGCAGCAGCATTTGAATATGGCATCTTACGATTACCAGCAACGCCTACAAACTGGTCATACGTAGCTACACCGCCACCAGCAATGCCAGCAGTATTGTTCTTGATGATGCCGTTGTTCATTACAACGTTGCCGTTCCAGGCTACATAGATACCGCCACCAGACTCAGAAGCAACATTATTAGTAATAGAGCCGCCGTTGAAGGTAAAGTCTGCCTTTGACTTAGAGTCGCCATAGTAAACATTACCTGCATACACATAGACGCCCGCACCGTCAACAGACTTGTTATTAGTGATATATCCACCACCCATAGTGGCTGTTGTTGTCTCACCATTAGGATCCAAAGCATAGAGCATCAGACCACCAGAGGAATTAATGGTAGAAGCATTGCCACCAGTGATGGTTCCGCCAGTCATAGTGAAATCAGCATTTTTTACCAAAACGCTACCAGAGTACTGATTGGTAAGAGTGGTGTTCTGAATAGTACCGTCACGGAGCTCACCTGTTGCACCATTTGCAACAGTAACCGCACCACCAAGAGCGTTATCAACCGTGCTGTCCTGAATGGTGCCGCCGGCCATAACAAATTTTGCACCAGCGCCAGTAGTAAGAACTACGCCGTTATTTCCAGGATAAGGTTTTGCCTTACCGTTTTTAATAACGCCACGAAGCAAAGTAAAGCTACCACGGTTCTCAACAGCAAATGCAGTGTTGTTACCGTCAATGGTGGCACCATCAAGAGTAACTGCACCGCCAGAAGCAATCTTGAACATATAGAAATGATTAGAGCCGGTCATGGCACTAGTAATAGTTCCACTACCCGTCAATCTAATGTTCTTATTAGCAGGAACCTGGACTGGAGCAGTAATGGTAAAGTCTGCGTTCACCTGAACGATAGACTGTGAACCATCTGCTGGAGCAGCAGCAATAGCAGCCAGCAGCTCAGCCTCTGAGGTAACAGGGGTGGTGTCTGCAAGCGCTTGCTTTGCAAATCCTCCAACGAGCGAGAGTGCTAATACAAAAGTAGCAACAATCGCCACGCTCCAACGTGAAAGCCTTTTCATGGCAAAACTCCTTGCGCATCGGGAGCCTGTAGTAACAAAACAATAAAACAATTAATATAAAAGCGTAAAACAGTACAACTTTAGCGTACCTTACTCTTCTTTGTCTAGCTGTTCAGGCTCTTCTGGGCGATGTTTTAGGCGATCGTATTCTTCTTCGGTCAAAACATCTTCAATTCGCAGGTTAACACCAGAAACTTCAAGGCCTGTCATACCGGTGATTTTCTCGACAACTGTATGCTTAACGTCTTCAAAAATCTGAGGTGCATAAGAACCATATTTAATAAGTACAGAAACGGTAACATTTAGCGAGCTATCAGGCAGCACCTCTACAGTGACACCTTTAGCCGTATCAGATGCACCAAGTACATCCTGAACTCTGTTAAGCCAGTTTCCACGAGCACCCACCACGTTGGGGACATCACGCAAAGCCAACGAGACGATCTTCTCGACAACTCCGCCAGAAAAGGTAAGAGAGTCTGTATCCTCAAGATCTGCATCGGAAGGAACATCTGTTGTCTCTTCTGCAGGAACAATTTCTTCAGAGGTGGTCTCTTGCGAATTAGTAAGCTCTTCTGCCACAGCTCTCTCCTATCTAGTTTCTGTCCGTAAATAAGGAACGAATCTTTGCCAAAATGGTTGCCTTTCCGTCAAAAATCTGACCGATGGCAACTCCAACCAGCACAAACAATGCAACAACTAGCATTTTAAAAAGGCCAAACGTAAACAAAAGAATTGCAAACAAGAGGCCTAAAAATCCACCAATAATGGCACCCGGATGGCCAACGACATATTTTTTGCACTGTTCTTGTATCTTTTGGAAAAAGCTTTTATCCATTGTCTTTGACCTCCTTTGCGTCTGGCTCTGAAATGCTCAATCGAATGTCTTGACCAGTCTGCTGCGCAGAAGCCTGATTGGAAGGCTGTTCATACGTTTGCTCTTCTACAATCTCTGGTTCTGGCACAACCTCTTTTGACTGCGACGAAGACGCACCTTCTTCATCTTTTGGCGAGAAGGAACTTGGCTTGATAAAAGATAGATTGATGCTAGAAACACAAGGTCCGCACACGATAGCAAGACCAGACTGAAGCGCGTTGTAGAACTCAGAGCCCTTAGCAGTAACATCAACAGGCTCTTTGGGGAGAATATCAATCTGTACAGCTACATAATTATTTTTAGAAATCTGCACGTTAACACGGTGTGCAAGGCACGTTCCGTCTTCTTCAATGATATGTGCTGCCTGAGAAGAAATAGCATCTTTTGTGACGGAGATTGTTCCGCCCTCAACAGTGGCTACCGTGAGCTTTACCGTTTTTCTAATAAAGAGAGCTCTAAACAACACCACAACAAGGCCAAAGATGCTAATAGCCGCACAAGCGTTAAGCGCAATAAGATATGGCTTGGTGAACAAGAGGTTAGTTGCCTGATGTGTCCAAGGACCAAACCACGTTAAGGCAAGAGCTAAAAATACAAATGCACTTGCAAGAACATAAAGTATGTAGCAAAAACGCTTGAAGCCGCTCATGGCACCTCCACTTTCTTTTATATAAACAGTTTAACCCCAATACCGGACAAAAAGAGAATATAAAAACTGCCTCCCGGCGGAAGGCAGTTTTTAGTCTGTATATACCGTTAGCAGAAAACGAACTTAAGCGTTCTTCATAACAACGGAGCGAACAACTCCCGCTGCATCATCGCAAGAATCCAAGACAGTCTCCATGCGGTCAAAAATACGAAGCCAAGCAACCGTGTGGCGACCAGGCATTTCATCACGGAACAGGCGGGACAGGGCGTTGTGATAAATAAGATCGCCCTCGTCCTCAACGTGACCAACGGCAATGGCCTTCTCCATAACGGTAGAATCTTTTTTGTAATCGCTCAGAACGCTCAGCATCTCCTGGACCGTCTTGCATGCGCGAAGGGTGAGCTCAGCAAGCTGCATAGCCTCTTTACGAGTGTCGTCAACATTAAAGAGGTCAAGACGCTCTGCCACAGAATTCATTCCGTCAACAATGTCATCAAGACGAAGAGCCAAATCGGAGATGTCCTCGCGCTCAAATGGAGTGACAAAGGAAGCGTAAAGCTCCTTCATAATGTGCTGGACCTTCTCGTCACACTCGCGCTCGTAAACCTTCATCTGAGGAATACGCGCGGCAGTCTCAGGATAGCCTTCCATAATGACCACATACTCTTCAGCGGTTTCTACAATTTTGTCGCCAAACTCGCGGAACATAGTGTAGAAGACATCCTCTTTTGGCTTACCTAGCATGAATCCTCCAATAAAGTTGAGTGGTTCAATAGAACTCGTAAAAGACAGTTATACGTACTTAGAAAATCATCAGGAACAGTTTTGCAAAAAGAAAACCAATAAGTCCGCAGCCAGGGAACGTAAATACCCATGCTGCAACCATTTCTTTTGCAACGCCCCAGTTAACTGAACGAATATTTTTTGCAGCACCCGCACCCATCATGGCGGTCATTTTTGTATGAGTTGTTGAAACAGGAAGACCGGTCAGTGTGGAAAGCAGCAAAGATGCAGATGCCGAGAAGGACGCAGCAAAGCCCTGATAACGCTCAAGCTTTACCATTTCCATTCCGACTTTTTTAATAATCTTTCTTCCGCCAATTGCAGTACCGATAGACATAAGAGCAGCACACAGTACCTGCAGCCAGAGCGGGAACACATCTGCACCAGCAGCTCCATGACCCGCGGAAAGTGCAATTGCAAGCATGGCGATGGACATGAACTTCTGGCCATCCTGTGCGCCATGCATAGCCGCAACAAATGCTGAGCCAACAACCTGCAAATGGCCAAACACCTCATCAGCGCGTTGTCGATCAACGTTAACGCAAAGCTTGTTGATTGCTTTAACAATGATCCAACCAGCGGCAAAACCTAATGTGGTTGAGAAGAGCAGACCAATTAAAACCTTGCTCCACTCGCCCCAGTTAACTGCACCAAAATCACCATGAATAGCAAGTGCTGCACCGGTGAGACCTGCAATAAGGGCGTGTGACTCAGAAGTTGGAATACCTAAAGCCCAAGCTCCTACTGCCCAAGTAACAATACCAACACAGCCTGCGGCAAGAGCAACAAGAGCCTCATGGTTATTACTACCAAAGTCAACCATACCCAGAATTGTGTCTGCAACTGCAGTTGAAATGAGGCACATAGCCACCAAACCAACAAAGTTGCATACAACACTCATGATAATTGCATGGTTAACTTTAATTGAACGAGTTCCAACAGCCTCTGCAATAGCATTAGCCGCGTCGGTTGCACCATTTACAAAAATGCATCCAAAAACAAGGACAATGACGAGGGCCAAAAACGGATTGGCAACCATCATCTCAAAAAAGTGTCCGAGGGTTATCATTCGGTACCTTTCAAACCACTTTCATAACGGGACAATGATAATCGAAATATTGTTCAATTATGTTTAAAAACATTCGAATAGCTAAATCAGCGCAAGTTGTTTCTTACGCCCTGCCTTCCCTCTTATGAAAAATGCAAACTGACCAGGAAGAGCTACCCAGTTAACCCAGAAGAGTTGCCTCAAAAGGACACCTTATGTTACTAGGCAAGCTTTTTGATAATAGCTGCAGTAATTCTGGCAGAGCGCTCAGAAGCCTCACGCTCAAACGTCAAATAATCAACGCTCGAAGTAGTGCCGGGCTTATCGGACATAAGCCTAATCACCACAAACGGTGTGTGGTTAAGCCAAGCAACCTGAGCAATTGAGGCGCCCTCCATCTCGCAACAGTCAGCACCAAACGTTGTGTAGATGTGGTCTGCTAACTCTGATGAACTTACAAACTGATCTCCTGAAGCAACGCGGCCAGAAATAACCTGCAGTTGAGGAGCTACTTCTTTGGCTGATGCAAGTGCGCGCTCAATAAGACTCTCATCTGCTGTAAACGAGAAAACCGGAAGACCTGGAATTTGACCAGCGGCAAAATTGAGAGGACCAACGTTCATATCGTGTTGAACTAAATCTGAGGAGATAACAATATCCCCAACCTGTAGCTCAGGGTTTAAAAGCCCTGCAATACCTGTATTAATAACATGTGTTACTGCGAACGTATCAATCAGGATCTGCGTGCATGCTGCTGCATTAACCTTGCCAATTCCCGACTGTACAACAACTACAGGAACTTCTCCCAAAAGACCTTCAACAAATTGCATACGAGCCTGTTCGTAGGTGCGCCCAACGGTCATCTGCGCTTTTAGTAGCGCAACCTCTGGCTCCATGGCTCCGATAATTCCAATTTTCATATTAAGCTCCTACTCCTGCAAGCCAACTAGAACCAGCCAGGGCTCGTACAATTTTGTCTCGTACACTCATTTCGTTTGCATCATCTTTGATGTGAACATGAATGATTACCTTGATGCCTGTCTCAGCAATGCTTGATGCTTCAACCTCAATAGGAAGTGTTCTATCAAGCTGAGGTGCAACTACCTCTTGAACAATTTCTGTTATTTCTTGCGTTACCGCATTCAGATCAACGGTTGGTTTAAGCACTATATTAATGGGCACCTCTGTCATATCCCACCTGGTACGATGCGCAAGTGCTGTTTTATTAAGTACTGAATTAGGAATGATGTCTACCCTACCTCCACGAGCACGAACTATGGTAGAGCGCCAATTCATGTCAATAACCTCACCGGAGATAGTTCCAATGCTTACCTTATCTCCAGGTTTAACTACACCTCCCAGCATGAGACCCAATCCGCCCACCAGGTTAGAAATGGTGTCTTGTAAACCAAAAGAGAGGGCAATGGAGGTAACTCCCAAAGCGGTCACAAAAGCTGTTGGTTGAATACCAAAGACAGGCTGCAAGACAGCAAGAATAGCAAACGTCCAGATAACTCCACGTAGTATGTTGACAAAAATAGATGCTGACGGCAGCTTTGAAGAGTCCAAGGCCCTTTTTGAGAGTTTTATTGCAAAGCGCTCTACAAGAAAAGCTACAAGAAACACAACAACAAAGATAACCAGCTTAAAAATGAAATCTTGTGGAGTAAGACCCAAAATCAAACCATCATGCATCAATACCATGGCTATCCCTCAATTTTTACTATTGGAGCAAAGCCCTTCATGAGCTTCTTTGTCTTATTAGTACGCGTAAACTTGACCTCAATAGTATCGCCCTGAACTGCTAAAACAACGCCTGGGCCAAAGGTCTTGTGAGAAACCTGGTCTCCCACAGCAAAACTTGCAGAAGCGCGGGCTGGGTCCTTTTGAATAGGAGCTGGACGTGGAGCTGGGGCGCCACCGCTAGAGCGCGTACGAGAACCAAAAACGTTTCCACCATAGACTTCTGAACCACGGCCAGAGCCAAAGGTGCCATGACGGTCTCCGCGCTTGGCCCAGCCAACACCGGAAAATCCTGCGGAGCCAACACCAATAGCTTTAACGTGCTCCTGAGGAATCTCCCCCACAAAACGCGATACGGGATTAGCCTGAACAGAGCCATAGGTTCTTCTGGTAGACGCATACGTCAAATACAAGCGTTTACGCGCACGCGTAATAGCAACATAGGCCAGCCTGCGCTCTTCTTCTAGCTGAGCTGCCTCTGCCTCGTAATTTGCATGAGGGAAGATACCCTCCTCCATGCCAGCAACAAATACTGCTGGGAACTCCAGACCCTTTGCAGCGTGAATGGTCATAAGTGTTACCGCAGAGGTAGAGCCATCCAAACTGTCAAGGTCAGAACGAAGTGCCAACCATTCCATAAATGCCGGGAGCTTCTCTGCAGCAACCTGTGGATGTAGAGCTTCTTCCTGAGGTGCAGAGTCTGGCTCAGCAGCAACACCAGCAAGCGTGCCGGTAGCAGCATCAAAACCAGCCTCACTCAGCGAAGCAGCATCTTGTGCGTCAAGCGCTCCTGCTTCCCTTAGTTGTTGCAAGCTCTCAAGTGTTTCTTCAACATCGTCGTGAGACTCGTCAAACTCTGCCGCAACGCCAAAGAACTCTCGAATGTTCTCGATACGTCCATCAGCCTCAATGGTATGCTCAGCCTCAAGTGCACGAATAAGACCTGAGCGGTCAATAATTGCCTCAACTACCTCATCAAGCTCGCCGTCAATATGACGGCCGTGCTCAATAGCTGACGTAAACTCTACCAGCGCATTTCTCACCTTTGCGGTAAGAAGGCTCTCCTCCATCACACATGCTTCACATGCCGAGAAGAACGACAGGCCGTTATACAGTGCATATGTCTGAATCTTCTGAATGCTTGTTGCACCAATACCGCGACGAGGCGTGTTGATAACGCGCAGCGCGGCCATATCATCATCAGGGTTTACAACAACCTTAAGGTAGGCCATAACGTCTCTGATCTCTGCACGATCAAAGAATCGAGTGCCGCCCACAATCTTGTAAGGAACACCGGCTCTCAGCAGCATATCTTCAAGAATACGAGACTGCGCATTAGTACGATAAAACACGGCAATATTGTCGTATGGCGTGCCCTTATCGTGCAGTTTTTCTATCTCAGAGCCAATCCATGCGCCCTCATCACGCTCATCGGATGCCTGATACACCTGGATTTTCTCGCCGTCTCCCTCATCGGTAAAAAGACGCTTTGGCTTGCGGTGAGAGTTATGCGCAACAACCGCGTTGGCAGCGGCCAAAATATGACCTGTTGATCGGTAGTTTTGTTCTAGCTTAACTACAACCGCTTCCTCATAGTCTTTCTCGAACGCCAAGATGTTTTTGATGTCTGCTCCGCGCCACGAATAAATGGACTGGTCATCATCGCCAACAACCATAAGGTTGCGATACTTAGAAGCCAGGAGCTTGGTAATTGCATACTGAACGCCGTTGGTATCTTGATACTCGTCAACGTTGATGTAGCGGAAACGCTCCTGGTACTTAGCAAGCACGTCTGGGTACTTGGAGAGCAGTTCAAACGCCTTGATGAGAAGATCATCAAAGGCCATAGCATTAGCTTTGTCCAGACGCGTCTGAAGCGCACGGTACACGCG
>JABZHC010000008.1 GCA_015259035.1 Atopobium sp. | reverse complement strand
ATCAACACGAAGAGTGGTTTGTAGCAACGCATTTCATGGACAAACACTCTCTTCTCTTTGAAGAGCGTCCTAAGAGAGAGTCATGTACACAAGAGACTATCGACCATCTCTTACAAGTAATTGATAGTGACTTTAACGCTTGTAAAGAGGTGGCATAATGTAGGTTAGAAGGCAGTAAGGAAATAGCCTTACACCACTTTTTGAGACGTAACTCAAAATTAGGCAAATCCACCGATTCTTTTACTTATTTAGGCAGAAGTTACAGATTCTTTGCAGAAATCAGGCGCGCCCAGGCGCGACCGAGCATGTAGCGGATGTGCGCTTCGAGCACACCACCCGCCTGGCGAGAAACCCCGTCCACTAGCAGCGCTTTCGTACAAGAAACCCGGTATCCACACGAAATGGATACCGGGTAGAAATCACTTGCAACCTGTGTGCGCACACGTCGCTGACCTGCGGCGTTGCCGTCGCCATGCTCGTGTCTTACTTGAAGTACTCGACGCCGCCTTCAATGAGGGGCTGGAACTGGTCGCCAGCAGTGAGCTCGGGGATGTTCTTGTAGAGGCCCGCACCGGAGCGCTCCGTGTGACCCATCTTGCCCAGGACACGACCATCGGGGCTGGTAATGCCTTCAATGGCCAGGATGGAGCCGTTAGGGTTAACGGAGAAGTCCATGCTTGGAGCACCCATTGCGTCAACGTACTGCGTTGCGATCTGGCCGTTTGCCTTGAGTGTCTCAAGCAGCTCGTCGGAGGCAACAAAGCGACCTTCTCCGTGGCTGATGGCAATGGTGTGGATGTCGCCAAGTGCGCACTTGGAGAGCCATGGGGACATCGTGGACGCAACGCTGGTACGAACAAGCTGGCTCTGGTGGCGGCCGATGGTGTTGAACGTCAGTGTTGGGCAGGTGTCGTCCATAGGGCGAATATCGCCGTAAGGAACAAGGCCCAGCTTGATAAGTGCCTGGAAGCCGTTACAGATGCCCAGCATAAGGCCATCGCGCTGCTGCAGAAGCTCGCGGACAGCCTCGGTAACCTGAGGAGCGCGGAAGAGGGCGCAGATGAACTTAGCAGATCCGTCTGGCTCGTCTCCGCCGGAGAAACCGCCTGGAATCATGACAATCTGGCTCTTCTTGATGGATTCTGCCAGCGCATTTGCGGACTCAACAATGTCCTGAGGTGTCAGGTTGTTAATGACCAGCGTGGTTGGATCGGCGCCCGCACGCTCAAAAGCACGCGCAACGTCGTACTCGCAGTTGTTACCCGGGAATACGGGGATGATGACGCGTGGGCGAGCGGGTGCGATAAGGGCTGGACCAGCATAAGAGTGTCGTGTGGATGTGCCGTCGAAACTGATTTTCTCCACAGCCTCGTCAGAGCCTCCGCGGTAGGGGAAGACCTCCTCAAGTGGGCGCTCCCATGCTTCCTGGAGCTCGGAGAGGTCGATCTTCTCGCCACACGCGCTGAAAGCGTACTCGGACGTGGTGACGCCCAGAGGAGCCACGCACACGCCGTCGACGTCGTCAACGGATACGCCGTCTGCCAGCTCAACGATGAAGGCTCCGTAAGTTGGCGAGAAGAGCGCGTCGGCAGAAATCTCTGGGACTAGCTCAACGCCCAGCTTGTTGCCCAGGCAGCTCTTGAAGAGAGCCTCGGCCACGCCGCCGTAACCTGGCGTGGTAATGGCAAGCGCACTCTTGGACTGGACCAGGGTGCTGACCAGCTTATATGCGGTGAGCAGGGACTCGTTGTCGGGAAGAAGGCCACTCTCGTCGTAGGATGGAACAATGGAAATGAGCCTATGACCTGCGCCTTTGAACTCATTGGAGACAATCTTGTCCACCTTGGTAAGGCCGGTAGCAAACGAAACTAGCGTTGGCGGAACGTCTAGGTCCTCAAAGGTACCGGACATGGAGTCCTTGCCTCCGACAGCAGCAAGACCAAGGTTGACCTGTGCCATCAGCGCGCCGAGAAGTGCTGAGGCTGGCTTGCCCCAACGGTTTGGATTCTGGCCGAGCTTCTCGAAGTACTCCTGGAAGGTGAGGTAGAGGTCCTGGTACTTAAAGCCGGTAGCAACCAGCTTGGAAACGGACTCAACAACAGAGAGGTAGGCGCCGCGGAACTGGTCGGCCTCCATGAGGTAGGGGTTAAAGCCCCAGGCCATGCCCGAGACGGTGTTGGTCTGGCCCATAACAGGAAGCTTAGCCACCATAGAAAGGGCAGGGGTCAGCTGGCGAGCGCCACCGAATGGCATGAGGACGGTACCTGCGCCAATGGTGGAGTCAAAGCGCTCGGAAAGGCCCTTGTTGGATGCAACATTTAGATCGCGTACCAGCGAGTGGAGTTTCTCGCCAAGGGTTGTGCCTGCCCAGGTGCGCTGGTAGGCAAGAGGCTTGGCCAGACGCACGGTAATTGATTTAGGTGCGCCGTTTGAGGCGAGAAATGCGCGGCTGATGTTGACAATCTTCTGACCGCGCCAGCGCATGACCAGGCGAGGATCCTCGGTGACGGTTGCCACAATGGTTGCCTCAAGGTTTTCTTCGCGAGCGTATGCGCAGAACTGCTCAACGTCTTTTGCCTCAAGAGCAACGGCCATACGCTCCTGAGACTCAGAGATTGCCAGCTCAGTACCGTCAAGACCGTCGTACTTCTTTGGAACAGCATCTAGGTTGACGTCAAGGCCGTCGGCAAGCTCGCCAATAGCAACAGAGACGCCGCCTGCACCAAAGTCGTTGCAGCGCTTAATGAGCTTGCAAGCGTCTTCACGGCGGAAAAGGCGCTGGAGCTTGCGCTCAACAGGGGCGTTGCCCTTCTGAACCTCGGCACCGTCGCGCTCAATGGAGCCAGCGTCGTGGGCCTTGGAAGAACCGGTTGCGCCGCCAATGCCGTCGCGACCAGTGCGTCCGCCGAGAAGAACGATGATGTCGCCATCCTCTGGGCGCTCGCGACGAACGTGGCTTTGAGGAGTTGCGCCTACAACGGCACCAATCTCCATGCGTTTTGCCACGTAGCCTGGGTGGTAGAGCTCAGAGACCTGGCCCGTAGCAAGGCCAATCTGGTTGCCGTAGCTGGAATAACCTGCGGCCGCCGTGCGCACGATGGTGCGCTGAGGAAGCTTTCCAGGAAGTGTTTGGGAAACAGGAACGGTTGGGTCTGCAGCGCCCGTGACGCGCATTGCCTGGTAGACGTAGCTGCGGCCAGAAAGAGGGTCGCGGATAGCGCCACCGATGCAGGTAGCTGCGCCACCAAAGGGCTCAATCTCGGTTGGGTGGTTGTGAGTCTCGTTCTTGAAGAGGAAGAGCCAGTCTTCATCTTTACCGTCAACGTCTACCTTTACCTTTACGGTACAGGCGTTTATTTCTTCTGACTCATCAAGATTGGTGAGGACGCCCTTCTCGCGAAGGTACTTTGCACCAATGGTTGCCATATCCCAAAGAGAGACGGCACGATTTTCTCGCCCAAGCTCTTTGCGCATGGAGAGATACTTCTCAAACGCGGCCTTTACCAGGTCATCATCAATCTGCACACCGGTAATTCCGGTGTTAAAGGTGGTGTGGCGGCAGTGGTCAGACCAGTAGGTGTCAATGACGCGAATCTCGGTGATGGTAGGATCGCGCTGCTCATCGGTGAAGTACTGCTGGCAGAAGGTGAGGTCAGCCAGGTCCATAGCAAGGCCGTGAGAAGCAATGAACTCCTTGAGGCCGTCCTGGTCAAGGGCGTTAAAGCCCTCAAGAACCTCTACGTCTGCAGGCTCTGGAATGGAAATTTTGAGGGTCTCAGGCAGCTCAAGGGAAGCCTCGCGAGCCTCAACGGGGTTGATCAGGTAATTCTTGATAGCAGCAACGTCTGCCTCACTGAGGTTTCCAGTTAGCACATAAATGCGAGCAGAGCGCACAAGTGGACGCTCACCTTGACTGATAAGCTGCACGCATTCAGCTGCAGAGTCTGCGCGCTGGTCAAACTGGCCAGGCAAAAACTCAACAGCAAACGTATGAACAGCCGCACCTTCAGAAGAAAACTCTGGCATGGTACGGCTGGCAAGATCGGACTGTGGCTCTGAAAAAACGGTGGGGATACAGGACTCAAAAAGTTCCTCTGAAATTCCCTCAACATCATAGCGGTTAAGCAGGTCAATGCGTTGTAACTCGGTAATACCAAGAAGGTCTTTCACTTCTTTGAGCAGGGCTTTTGCCTCGCCCTCGAAACCAGATTTTCTTTGGACGTAGACGCGCAGGACCATGGGGCCACCTTTCAATGCAAGCCTTGAACGCTTTTACTGGCTTTATTGTACGTTACTTAGGTGGCCAAATTGGACCTTGTCGAGAAAAGAAAAACGGGTTGTAACAGAGCGTTAAAAATACAAATTATGTAGTTAAAAGTTTTACGCCAGCACAAAGATAAGCGCGATAAAACAAACCGTGACACCCAAGGCAATTGCCTCACGAGCGCCAAAGGTTGGTTGATGCCAACGTGTGCGATAAGCCCCTGCTACATAGTGACGAGCATCAAGTGCCTTAGAAAGGTTGTTGGCATGCCTGAGCGAACTGGCCAGAAGCGCTACCACAATGGAGAAGGTTGCACGGAGTCTTTTGGGCAGCGAACCTGAAGCAACGTCTCCTGCGCGAGCGGTTTGAGCCTCGGAAATAGACACGGCGTCGCCCGCAAGTGTTGGAATAAAGCGCAGCATAAGCGAAAAAATCATGGCAATTTCTTTGCCAGGCAGACCAATCTTAGAAAGTGGCGAGCATGCTGCTTCAAAGGCATTGCCTAGATCCGTTTGAGTTGTGGTAAGCAGGAGTAGTGCGCCCATTAAAATTGCAGCTAAAATGCGCACGGGGTAGAGGAAAGCGCTCCATGCTCCCACATCGGTGATAGTAAAGATTGACCAGGAAACAAGCACCGTTCCTTCTCGCGTAAGCAACAGGTTGAAGAGCGAGAGAAAGATGAGCAGCCAGGCAAGCGGGATGATTGACACAAGCACTTGTTTGACGGGAATTTTTGCCAGAGCTAGTAGGCAAAGTGCACCTACTACCAGCAGCGTAAGCTGTGGTGCCGTGCGGATAAAAAACGTTGTGAGCATCAAAAGAAGCGCCACCAGGCATTTAACGTTGGGATTAAGCCTGTGGATGGGCGAATCTGTGTGGTAGTACTGACCGACAGAAATCTTAAGCGCCATAGCGACCTCCTTGCGTGAGGTCGTTGGGCTGTGCGGTGTCGCTTGACTGTGCGGTGTCGGCGACCTGCGCGGCGATGACCTGCGCGGCGTTAGGGGTGGTCGTCATCACACCTACCAGTGCGTCTACCAGCTCAGATAGGGTCAAAGGTTCTCCCAGGTTGATTCCTGTAGTGCGGGACAGGCGCTGTGCCCACGCAAGCGCATGAGGAATGCCCAGTCCAAGCTCCTGGAATTCTGCCTCTGTGAAATGAGTAAATGTTTGATAAGGTGTGCCAGAGAACACTAGGTCACCCTCATGGAGTACGATAATCTGGTCAGTTTCTGCCGCATCCTCCATCGAATGCGTCAGTTCAATAACGGTGCAGCCGTCCTCAAGAACGGAGTTGATAATTTTTCTAAGTTCAGAACAATAGTAGGGATCAAGTCCGCTGGTAGGCTCATCGAGTACAAGCACCTTTGGATGCATAGCAATAACGCCTGCAAGTGCGCACAGTCTCTGCTGACCACCAGAAAGCTCAAAAGGGGAAGCATCTGCCTTGTGAGAAAGGCCCACAAGTTCCAGAGCAGCATTCACAGCGCTTATGACGTCGCAGGCAGAAAGGCCCAGGTTAGTTGGGCCAAATGCCACGTCTTCGGCAACCGTTTGTGCAAAAAGCTGGCGCTCTGGTCGCTGCATGACGTAGCCAACAATGCCGTGAAGTTTTCTGCGGTTTTGCTTCTGTCGAGTATCCAAACCAGTTACAAAGAGGCTGCCGGTGTCAGGCGTATCAAGTGCGCAAATCAAGCGCGCCAGGGTAGACTTGCCGGAACCAGTTGAGCCAATCACGGCAACATGCGAGCCTTTTTGCACGTCAACCGAGATGTTTTTGAGCACAGGCTTCTGGTACGAGAACGTCACGTCGCGCACAGAAACCGCTGCTGGCTCTGATGCGCTGTCGGCTGTAGCCACGCTGCCACAACCCGCAGCCATCGCGCCGCAGCTTCCAGCCACGCCGCCCTTCTCACCTCGTGACCCCGTGGCGAGAAGCCCCGTCAGCTCGTCAAGCATGCGCTGAGCCGAAGGGGATTTGCACACGACAACTCCGCGGTTGTTGAGCGCATGCGCCACCTGATAGGCAAACGGCTCTTCAAGATGCAGGCATTCAACCAGCTCATGCTGCTCAAAGAGGGCTTCGGGTGTTCCCTCAAACGCAACGCGGCCGTCGTCTAAGGCAATCACGTGGTCAGCAGAAACTACTTCGTCCATGAAATGCGTCACATGAACGATAGTTTTTCCAGCTGCACGGAGTTTCTCGACAAGTCCCATAACGTTATTTCTATGAACAACGTCAAGAGCTGCGGAAGGTTCGTCAAGAATGAGGATTTGCGGCTTCATGACCAGCGCGCCCGAGATGGCCACGCGTTGCTGCTGACCGCCCGAGAGCATCTGCGGATTTTCGGACGCAAACTCGGTGAGAGTTCCAAGGGTAATCTGCTCTTCTACCAGCGGAGTTATCTGATCGCTGGGCACCTGAAGGTTCTCTAGACCAAAGGCAATATCGTCTGCAACTACGCTACAAATAATTTGATCCTCAGGATTCTGGAAGACCAGGCCAAGCTGCGGGCGAATGGCCTTATACGCCTCAAAGTCAACTTGGCCGTCATTGACAACGGTGGTTCCCAGAAAGGTAACAGTTCCCTCGTCAGGAGCGGAAAGGCCAGAGAGAATTGAGGCAACGGTAGACTTGCCCGAACCGTTTGCACCAACAATACAGGTACGTTTACCTGCAGGAATAGAGAACGAGACGTGATCGAGGGCAATCACGCCTTTTGCGTGCACAAAAGTCACGTCCAAAAGCGTCGCAGCTACAGGCAGGTCCTGAGTTTGTGCGGTGCTTTCAGACGTGTATAAATCAGGGGAATTGTTACCCAGATTACTCACCGTCTTTGATGCTCTCAAAGAGTGAGGTAGCCGAGCGCATGATAACAACAAAGATGATGCTGTTAATAGCAACCTTCACCACGTTGAAGGGGAGAAGCGCGGGGACAATTAGTCCGCTCACTGCCTCTACGCTCATGCCGGTATAGATTGGCGTAACTACAAGGTTGCCCAGAATACAAGCAACAACACTGACAACGCTGCCCACAATGAGGGCAAGCACCAGCTGCTTGATCTTCTCGGAACGGTTATACACAATCAGCGAGACAGGCAAAACGTAGCTAAGCGTTGCCAGAATTGCCATGATAGTGCCGTAAATTCCGGACTCCGTGGTGAGGTGCAGAAGGTAGGGAAGCACCGAGACAATCGCGCCCGCGGCAGGGCCAAAAGCTACGCCTGCGAGCAGGGCAAAGACGCCCGATGGATCGTACTTCAAAAACGTCACGCCTGGGATAAGCGGGAACTGAAGCACCATGGTGCTGATTGCAGCAGCTGCACAAAGCATGGCGAGAATAGCAATTCTCTTGGTGGACCAGCCGTTAGAAGATGCGGTTGTTGCGTGGGTTGAGTGGGATGAAGCCATAAAAGTCTCCGTTTCTGACATCCGGACTGTACCGTTGGTCCTGGACTTTAACCAGGTTAACCGCCTTTGCGGGTCGCGGACTTGATGGCTCTTTGAGCTGGGCTGTTATAAAACCTGGAGCTCGGCCACCTTACCACCAGTAGGTAATTGCAACCATTTCTGAAACATATCGATAAGTACTATAGCAGAGTTAACAGCTGATAACACGTAAAACAGGATGAACATTTGTGTTAAAGAAATGCAATTTAGCAGTTTTGAAGTGGTTTTCTTTCTAGTATTTGTTGTTTTACCTTGCTACAACACTATGTTTTTCTCGCCCCAACGCCACGTTTTTCTCGCTTGCGATAAACTATAAAAAGTAACTTACTAAGGAGCGTGTTACATGTCTGAAAGTGGCTATGACTTACAAAGCCTGGCCGGAAAGCTTTGCTCGATTGTTGGAGAAGAGAACGTCCTGGTAGACGAGCCAATGAGCGAGCACACCACTTTTAAAGTGGGTGGACCTGCGGATCTCTATGTCATCCCTGATGATCCCGATGAGGTTAAAGAGATTCTCCTTGCGGTCAAAGCCGCAGAAGCTCCTTATTTTATTCTTGGCTACGGCTCTGATCTGCTTGTTTCCGACGCAGGATATCGTGGTGTCATTATTGCAATTGCCGATGGCTTGACTGGCGTAAGTATCGACGATACCGAGATGACCTGCCAGGCTGGCGTCGGCCTTAAAGAGGCGTCCGAGATGGCCTGTGAGCTGGACCTTTCTGGACTCGAGTTTGCGTGCGGTATCCCAGGTTCTGTGGGCGGCGCATGCTTCATGAACGCAGGCGCTTACGACGGCTGCATCGCTGACGTGCTCAAATCCGTCCGCGTTCTTCTTGCCGACGGCACCTTTGCTACGCTGGACGCATCCGAGCTTGACCTGGGGTATCGCCACAGCAGGATCGCTGATGAGGGCATGATTGTGCTTTCCGCCACGTTTAATCTTCATCGTGCAGATGGCGAGAAGATCCGTGAAAAGATGGAAGAGTTCACGCGTGCGCGCGAGGAAAAGCAGCCTCTTGAGCTGCCTTCCGCTGGTTCAACCTTTAAGCGCCCTGAGGGTCACTTTGTGGGCAAGCTTGTTACCGATGCTGGTCTTAAGGGCTATCGCTTTGGCGGCGCCGGTGTTTCTGATAAGCATGCTGGTTTTGTGGTCAATTACGACAACGCTACCGCTGCTGAGGTTCATGCGGTTATCGAGCATGTCCAGGCCGAGGTTAAATGTCAGTTTGATGTCGAGCTTCACCCCGAGGTAAGGTTCCTCGGGGAGTAGCTAGTCGCGGCTCACACCTATCCGCAACGGATTGCACGCGTCCGCACGGCACTGTCGCGTCCGCAACGAATCCCTACGATAACTCCGCAAGAAAACGGGGAAGTCCGTCGGTAGAAATCGGCTCCTCCATGCCCGCAACAAGAGGACGCAGGTAGGTCAGGGCGGAGCCGGTAACGTTGAAGCCATCTTCGGAGATCATTTCTCGAGGTACAAGCTTTACCTTGTTAGCAACGTCGGCGACAGGGGTAGTACGAATCTCCGTGGCATAAGGTGCATCCGAGATTCTATGAACACCAACCATAACACCCGTTTTACCTTGGAGAACTGCTTCAACTCCCGCAGTGCCTAGCGCCTCGGCTTCGTCTAAGTCAACCTTACTAGCAGCATGCGAAGCACAGCGCTGCAGCGTATTGAGCTCAATACCGCGAGACTTTACGCCTAGCTGATCCTTGGCTAGCTGCGACAAGTATTGTGCTGTTCCGGATTGAGCTGCAAGGTGTCCAAACGTATCAATTGCAACAGAATTTGCATCAAAAAGGAAACTACCGTCTGCGTGATGGACGCCCTCGCTGACAACTACAACCACGTTGTTTTTCTCGCGAAGTCGCTGTTCAATGGCGGAAAGTAGTGCGTGTTCATCGAGCGGAATCTCGGGCAGAAGGACAAAATCTGGGGCGGTTCCACAAATATCTTGCGCCAGTGAACCAGCCGCCGTGAGCCAGCCTGCGTCGCGACCCATGGCCTCAATAAACGTGACGTTTTTGCTGTTGTATACGCCGCCGTCGCGGATGAGCTCAGCGGTTACGGACGCAACGAACCGCGCCGCGCTGCCAAAGCCAGGGGTGTGATCGGTGCCCTCGAGGTCGTTGTCGATGGTCTTTGGCACGCCGACGACGCAAACAGGCCTTTCGACCTGGGCAAAGTATCGAGACAGCTTGTCTGTGGTGTCCATGGAATCGTTTCCGCCGATGTAAAGCACGGCGTCTACCTGGTATTTCTTGAGCTGCGCATCAATCTGCTGGTAGATAGGGGAGATGGCTGCTGGTTCAGAGCTCGAGCAAGTAGCAGGATTAGGCTCAAACTCCGGCAGTTTAAAGCGGCAGCTACCCAGCCAGCTCGATGGCGTTTTTCTTAGGAGCTGAAGGTTTTTCTCGCCAGGATTTGTGGATGTATGGTTGGACGATCTGGATTCAGATGCTGTAAATTCAAGTGCTTCCACTAAGTCAACGACGTTGCCCTCAAGAAATCCCTGGATTCCGTTGCGCATCCCGAGCACTCGGAGGCCCTGGGCGTGAGCTGCGCGAACAACACCCGCAAGCGATGCATTGATGGCTGCAGTCGGCCCGCCCGACTGTCCAACCAGGATTGTGCGTATTACGTGCTCTGATGTGGTGTTCATGGCGCCTCGGATTCTTGAGAGTTGACATATCAAGTATAACCGCGGTGGGAAGCTGCGGTGCTGTTATATCGACTGACGGAACATCCTCAAAAAACTGCAGATAAAACCAGGCTCAATAGCCCAAATACATCGTGGAGCATCTTTGGTTATAGGATTTGAATTTAATCACGTACGCTCAATTCACTATTATGCATAATTTCTATCTGATATACATAATTATGAATGAAGATATATCAAAGATTTAATTACCCTAAATTTCAGAGTTAAGCAAACACACCTATGTCGGATAATCTGTAAAATCAAGGAAAAAAAACACATCTAATAACGATATTCTGCATGAGATAAGCGTTTTGCACGAAATGTATACAAGTTTTTAGCAGATTATCTGACATAGGTGTGTTCGGGCGTTTCAAACTAGGCTCGGATGCGTCTACGGAACCCATGCGCCCGCTAGGGCATCGCGTGTGGCGAGAAACCCGCAGGTCACGCAGCTGTTCCCAGAACCACACTCGCACTCGCACCCGGACCCGCGACGCACCCAGACCCGCTCCGCACCCGAGGTCCGCGCCGCAGCACCCCCGCAGCGCCCGCGCAGCACTCGCGCGCACAAAAAAGCCGCACCTCAAATGAGATGCGGCTTCGTAGCTTCTAGCAGCCTAAACGGCGTTGCAGCTCGGTTGGACCGGCCACTCACCGTCTAGCGCACAACCTGCGGGTTTAGCGAAGGTTGTAGAAAGCGTCCATGCCCAGGTACTCAGCACCCTCAGCGAGGTCATCCTCGATGCGGAGAAGCTGGTTGTACTTAGCAACACGCTCGGTACGAGCAGGTGCACCAGTCTTAATCTGACCAGCGTTGGTTGCAACAACAAGGTCAGCAATGGTGGTGTCCTCGGTCTCACCGGAACGGTGGGAGACAACTGCGGTGTAACCTGCGCGCTTAGCCATCTCGATAGCCTCGAGGGACTCGGTCAGGGTACCAATCTGGTTGACCTTGATGAGGATGGAGTTACCAGCGTGAACCTCAATGCCCTTCTTCAGGCGCTGAGTGTTGGTAACAAAGAGGTCGTCGCCGACGAGCTGGATCTTCTTGCCCAGACGCTGGGTAAGGACCTTCCAACCGTCCCAGTCCTCCTCTGCAAGGCCGTCCTCGATGGAGACGATTGGGAACTTCTCGACCATTTCCTCGTAGTAAGCAACCATTTCCTCGGAGGTAAGGGAGCGACCCTCGCCCTTGAGGTCATACTTGCCGGTCTCCTTGTTGTAGAACTCAGAAGAAGCTGGGTCCATAGCAAAGCGGAAGTCCTTGCCAAGCTCAAAGCCAGCAGCCTGAACAGCCTCGGAGAGAAGCTCAAGTGGCTCCTCGTTGGACTTAAGGTCTGGAGCAAAGCCGCCCTCGTCACCAACACCGGTGTTGAGGCCCTGGGACTTCAGAGTGTCCTTGAGGGTGTGGTAAACCTGTGCGCACCAGCGAAGAGCGGTGGTGAAGTCAGGAGCACCAACAGGCATAATCATGAACTCCTGGAAGTCAACGTTGTTGTCAGCGTGGACGCCACCGTTGAGGACGTTCATCATAGGAACAGGAAGAGTGTGAGCGTTTGCGCCACCGAGGTAAGCGTAAAGTGGAAGCTCAGCAGAAGCAGCTGCAGCGTGAGCAACAGCAAGAGAAACGCCGAGAATAGCGTTTGCGCCGAGGCGACCCTTGTTTGGAGTGCCGTCAAGCTTGATCATAGCGAGGTCAAGGCCGCGCTGATCCTCTGCATCCCAACCAATAACAAGGTCGCGAATCTCAGTGTTGACGTGCTCGACTGCCTTCAGAACACCCTTGCCCAGGTAACGGCTCTTGTCGCCGTCGCGAAGCTCTACAGCCTCGAACTCACCAGTGGAAGCACCGGAAGGAACGATTGCACGACCAAAGGAGCCGTCATCAAGAACAACCTCAACCTCAACGGTTGGATTGCCACGGGAATCGAGGACCTCACGTGCGTGAACATCAAAAATCTGGCTCATAGCTCACCTTTCTTTAGGTTTAACATTTTGCTGATTGCACAGACATAACTAGTATACCCATTCTGTTATGAGGTGTGTATTGTAATTACACATAGTATTAGGTTAGGAGAAGATAGTATTTGACCAGGCAGACATACTGTCCACCTGGCCAAATAGAAAATACCTGCGGAATTGTTGGGCAAATATATAAATTATTTCTGTGGATACACAACAACCAGCAGCATCTTGAACTCTTCTGGAGCCTGAAGTGCATGTGGGTGACCAAGTGGCATCACAATGGACTGGCCAGCTTCAAGGTTGTAGACGTCGTCATCGATGGTAATGTTTGCGCGTCCCTCAAGAATGGTGACAAATGCGTCGCCGCCCGCGCGATGGCTTGCAATCTCTTCACCTGCGCCAAAACCAAAAAGGGTGACGCTGACGGCATCGTTTTGCGCAAGGGTCTTGCTGATGACCTGACCAGGAAGGCATGCAACCTGGTCTTTAAGGGTCACTACAGTCTTTGCGTCGATGTTCTTCATGACACCAGGAATCAATTCTTCGGACATACTAACCTCCAACGGTAAATGTTATCGATGACTAGCATTTACCCGAACTAGCCGTCTTCAATCAGTAAATTTCAAAAAAAATCGCAGGTAGAAATTGCTTTTTTTAAAGCAATTTGCTGAGCAGCGAAGTCATCTTTCCCTGAGAGACCACCATCACATGATGCATCGCACGCGACAGCGCGGTGTAGAGCCTACGGCGAGAAATTCCGTCTGCTTTATACACTTCCTCTTGTGCATCGGCAACGATGACCTGATCAAACTCAAGGCCCTTTGCAAGCGCAAGGTCGAGAAGAACAACGCCCTTCGCAGGGAGGGAATCGTGGCTGGTGAGTACCTTGGCCGCAGAGCCTTCCAGCTGTTTGGCAAGCCAGCGAACACGAGACTTCTCGGTACACACAATGGCGGTCAGCCTGTCAAACTCTTGTGCCTGTTCAATAAGGGACTTCATAGTCTGCAGGTACTCGGCGCGCTCAGTATCTTTGTTGTCAGCGACTACCTCAAAGAACTCAGGTTTTTTGCCGCCGCGTTGAACGGAGCTTGTCTGGCCACGCTCTTCTTCGCTCAAAAGCGAGGTAAACAGTGCAGTAATCTCGGGAGAGGAGCGGTAGCTGGTCAGAAGCTTGCAGGTAGAAACAGCGTCCTCACCGTGTGTTGAGGTAAAGATTTTCTCAATCTGCTCAAATGTTGCGGTGTCTTCCCAAATTGCCTGGTTGGAGTCACCCAAAAGCAGGAAGTGCGCACGTGAGAAGTACTTTCCAAGTACCATAAGCTGCGTCTCGGTATAGTCCTGAACCTCGTCGATCATGACAAACTTGACGTTCTTCTCGCCAGCTCCTGTGATAAGAAGTCGCAGGTAGACGCATTCGGCGCCGCTGAGCGCGGAGGTGTTGAGCATGCGCATGCCAATGCGGTCGATACGGAGCCAGGAAGCGGACTCGATGACCTCGTGTGCAGAGGCAAAGCGCCAGTTGAGAAACTCGCGGGTGCGCGCCAGAACTTCTTCCTCGTCGGAAGGGCTGATGGTGCGACCAAAGACCTCAAGCTGCTGCTCAACGTCAAGGGAGAGCATCTCTTCCTGGATTTCGTCGTTGTGAGCCATCTGGCCAAGTCTGCGCTCCAGGCGGGTGTGAAGCTCGTCTTTGGCAAGCGCAATGAGGCGCGGTCCCACAGGAAATTGCGAGAACTTTGCCACAGAACTAGCCACCTGAGCTGGCTTGATGAGCGTAGTGCCCTCAACAGAAATGGCCTTGAAGTCGTCCTCGTAGAGCTCAAGTGTGGCAAGTTGCTCTTCAAGTTTCTTCAGAGACTCGGGGTTGTTATGGGCGCCCGATGCGTGGTCGGCTAGGCCCAAAGCCTTGAGGAAAGAATCCCAGGTAAATACCTGCGGATTGTGCTCGCCCATGCTGGGCAAAACGGTGTTGATGTAGCGACCAAACATCTCGTTAGGAGTAAACAGGTACACCTGATCTGCGGTAAGTGTGGTGCGCTGCTGGTACAGAAGGTACGCAATACGCTGCAGTAAAACGGACGTTTTGCCCGAGCCTGCAATGCCGTTGACCAGTAGAACGGGCACATCCTCGTGCCTGACAACAACGTTTTGTTCGCGCTGGATAGTTGCGGTGATGGCCTGCAGCTTCTCGGTATGCTGACGCTTTAGTGCGGCAAGCAGCAGAGAGTCTTCAATGGCAACTGTTGTGTCAAAGTAGAGGTTCAGCTTGTCGCGCGTGATGTCAAACTGTCGTCTAAGTTCCAGTTCAACCGTTCTTTTCTTGCCGTCTACCTGGTACGACGTAGTTCCCATCTCTTGGTTGTAATACGTCTCGGCGACGGGGCTGCGCCAATCAACAATAAGCGGTGTACGGTCTTTGTCCGTGATGCCTGCTGCGCCAATGTACACATCGCGAGAAGGACGTCCGGGTCGCATCTTGAGCGTGACCTTGGCAAAGTAAGGCTGCCTCAAAAGAATTTCGACGCGACCGAGTTTCTCGACAGTGAAATCGTGGTATTGGTTGTAGGTGTCAATAACGCTGTTGAGCGTCTCAATGGCCGCAAGGGTCTCGATGGTCTCGTCCGCTCCGCCAAAGTCTGGGCGGATTTCTTCACTCATCTGACGAAGGTCTCTAGCTGCATCTTTTTGCGTAGTATTGAGTGTTGTGTCCAAATCCTCACGAATCTCAACAAGCTTTTGATAAACGTGGGAGAGATGCTCTTGCTCTTGCTGGTGGATTGGATCCATGATGCTCCTAGATAGTTGCGTCTTCGATACGGCGACGCAACTCGTCAATGCCCAAGCCAGTCTCGGATGAAGTAATAATGGCCTGTTCAGGGGTGATGTGGAATGCCTTGCGAAGGGCGGCCGCGGCTTGATTTTGCTTGCCGCGTGCAATCTTATCTGCCTTGGTAAACGCAACTACAAAGGGCAGCTCAGCCTCTTGGAGAAAGCTAATCATCTGCAGATCAAGTTTTTGAGCTTCGTGCCTGATGTCAACAAGGCTAATAACCAGGTTAAAGCTGCGTTCTTGCTCAAAATAGCCGCCAATGAGGTCTGCCCAGCGTTGTTTTTCTTGGCGAGAAACTCGTGCAAATCCATATCCTGGCAAGTCTACAAATTTGACGCCATCAACGTCAAAAAAGTTGATATTTGCAGTTTTACCTGGGACGCTTGAAACTCGTGCAAGCTGTTTTCTTCCAATTAGTTTATTTAAGAGGGAAGATTTTCCCACGTTTGAGCGGCCCACAAAGGCTACCTCTGGGGTCTCTGGAGAAGGAAGTTGTGAGATTGCCCCGTATGATGCCTCATATCGTGCGGTTTCATACTTAAGACCCATGATGCCTCCCATTGCGCTTCAAAACCGTAAGGTATTATTTTAGCGCAAGTTGGGAGGCAGCTAACAATCCATTCATCCGTAGTGGGGGTGGCACAATCTGTAGTGGTAGAGGTGAAATCTGTAGTGGGAGAGGTAAGAATTGCTACAAAGACACTCGAATTCGTTTTTCTACAGGTAGGCGAGAAACAAGCAAATCAAATGTTGTATCAGTAATCGGAGATCTATAGATTTCCTCTCCTGTGAGATTTACTACATAAGGCACATGAAGAACATATGAGGTATGCGGCTTGATTGCAATTTTCGAAGTGGTTATATTTGGCTGAGCAAGCGGCCAAAGGGAGTTTTCATTTCCTAAATCGCAAATGTAATAGGTATTGTTGGCTTGTGGAATTAAAATTGTGCCGAGAAAATCTATTCCACCTATGGGGTCAGTCTCTTCTCTATCATTTTTAACTTCTATAGTGACATCTATCACACTTGTTTGATTGCCATGAGCGTTGGGTTGTTGTGGTGTAATACCATGTTTTTCCAGGTAACCGTCATACGTGGTTAGGGCAATTTCAGTTATTCGTATCGAGTATCCCTTTGTATTCTCTGAAGACGAATAATGAAAATTTCCGTCAAGAGGGACCCATTCTCCCATTTGATAAATCTCTTCGGGGATAGTTAGTGCATGGGTATTTACCCACCAAACTCTGTAGCCAAGAGCACAAACCAGTACAAAGCTTATGGCAATTGCGAATAATGGTAGTTTGCTTTTTAGTTTCATGATGCACGTCTTTGCACGTCGATTTTCTCGACAATTTTACCGAGCTTCATTTTGTAAATTACATCGCAGACAACCTCTAAGAACTCAGCATCATGACTTGATATGAGAAGTGTTGCGCCTCTATCTCTTTGTTCAACAATGAGCTCAGTGAGCATATGGACACCGTCTTCATCAAGGGCATTTGTTGGCTCGTCAAGAATAATTAAATCCGGCTGCTCAAAAAACGCCATGGCAATTCCTAAGCGTTGCTTCATGCCTAGGGAGTACTTTCTAACAGGTCTTTTGTCTTTAGGATCAAGTCCTACTTTTTCAATTGCAGCATCAATATCTTGCTCAGACGCAATTTGTTTTATTGACGAGAGAATCTCTAGGTTCTTACGACCGCTATATGAGCTAAGAAGTGCTGGTTTTTCTAGGAGTAGACCAACACTTGGTGGAAAATCTATATCATCCCAGAGCTTTTTGTTTTCAATAGAAACATATCCTTGGGTAGGCTTAATGAGGCCACAGACCGCTCGCATAAGCATTGTTTTACCAGAGCCGTTTTGGCCCTCGAGACCAATGATCTCTCTCTTTTCTAGGGATAATGTGACATCCTTGAGAACAGTATCGTTTCCGATTTCTTTTGTTAGATGTTCAACTGAAATGTACGACATGTTTACTCACCGCCAAACTGATCAATGTTCTTAAAGCGTGAAAGAGACAGATAAAGAAAAATACCTAGTGAGCCAATACAAAAAACTAACGTGCAGAATGGATTGACTCCTGCACAGAGGTTACCTTCAACAATCTCCCTGCTAGCTGAATCAATATAGAGAGAACTTCGAGAAAACATCATGTAGTTGCCAATAAGGATGGGATGTAATTTGAAAATTGAGGAAACTATCCAAGAAATTATTAAAAAGAGAGGAGGCCATTCTTTAATAAATAATCCTGCTGAACATTGAAGCGTTATAAGAGATAGTGAGGAAATGAACAAAGATCCCATCAATGGGACAATACTTACCGTATTTGCAGGTAATGTTGAGGCGTCAAAACCTTCGAGAATTTCTAAGCTTAATGTCGTAGTTGATAGAATTTCTCCACCGTGAAGCAGTGTAAATAAGAGGATTACAACTCCCGCTATAATCCAATAAAGCCCAGTTGCTGTTACACAACTTACTGCTAAAAGAATTGGATAAAAGCTCTTTGAGGAAGACATAACAAGATACATATCTTTTCTTAGTGACCTGGAGACTGCCAGAAAACACATTAGATGGGGAAGTAAAACAAGTATTAACCACGCAAAAGGAATTTTAATTTTTGGCAGAGCAGCATTTGAAGAAATGCTTTGCGATATCTGTGGCATTCCAGCAAATAGACTTGATACGTTATCTGCAAATGTTGGATTACTTGTTGCTGAGCGATTGAACACTACAAGAGATGTAGCAACGATAAGTACCATTAAGATGGTACAGATACAAAATGGACCACGTAATGAATAGATAAAAGGACCACATGGAATTACTTTAGAGTTTTTCATAATGACCGCCAAACTCTGTATTTTTAGTTCCAATGAGGCCAAAAATGTTTAAGCAAATGATTCCAACAAGAAAATATAAAGTTGTATATACAAGGCTAAATCCTTCTGGATTAAAAGGAAGAAGTCTCGAAAAAGTCATTAATGTAGAGGGGAATGGAAGTTCAGGAAAAAACTCTCCTAAAACTAGTAGTGCTACGCTTAGTAATACAGCTAGTGAATTGTGAGTATAGAGTTCCATTACTTTGTAAAAAGAGCAAAAGAACAAGAGACCAAGATAATAAATGCTGAGAAGGACTAATACTTCTGGGGCTGTGAGTGAAAATTCTGTACCAGTTTGAACGGTATGGTTAATGAAGATATCTACATTTAGTGTAGCAATAGTAAGGTTGTTGCCTGTACAAATAAGTAAAACAAAATACGTTACTATATAGACGGCAATTAAAACGAGACAAGATACAATTATATTTATATAGCTATAAATCCAATATCTAGTTTTCTTCTCGAATCTCATCATGCGTTGAATAGAAAAATGTACATTATTATCCGAGCTAGAAATAACGATTATGAGAAGAAAAGAGATGCAGAGCGCAGTCCACTCTACGGATAATGTGTGAGCAGATCCGTAGAATATTGCGATAATCAAATCGCCCAAAGAAAACGAATATCCTCCTTGTGTAATCAAGCTGAATTGTGCAAAAGAAGAAATAAACGCCGTGCAAGATAACAACATCGCAAAAAGCGCTGTTAGAAGTTTTTTATGCATATCAAAAAACTGAGTAAAGATTTTTGAAATTTTATGCTTCATAGCAGATCACTCCTACAAGTCTTTTTGTAAGAAATGAAGATTGCTAGTAATAGCAAAACAAAACAGAAGCAATAAAATCCAAGTTTTGTTGGAGCATATTCGGAACTTATTAATTGAAAGAAATTCAACTTAATGAATGCATTTTGTCCTACTTCTCTTAATTGAGCAGAGGAAAGAATCGCTGAAAATTGTGAACCTAAGAACGCTAATAGGTGAAGTAGAAAATAAGAAATAAAAATTGCTTGGAATGTGGTCTTGGTTAAACTGGCAAAAAGACAAACAACGCAGGAAAATAGCCCTCCAAGTATGAAGGTTAATACGGATAAGGCAATGACATAAGCAAGAGGAGAGTTATAAAAGAGTCCTGAGAATAGAGAGTTCATAGGGACTGCGGTATATATCTCATCGTAAATTTTTGGAGTGGATAACGGTAAGAAACAGATTACAGCTAAAAAATTTAGGACAAGAGGCAGGGCAGAGCAAATACCTCCAGAAATAAAGCTTACATATAGTTTTATTCTAATAACACTAGCTTTTTTAATTCTAAGACATTGCTGTTCAAGCACTCCTTCTTTTGAATCGTTGCTTAGCACCCAAGCAGTTGGGATGGTGGCTAAGAGCGGCCATAAGAGATAATACAGTCCACTGTAAAAATCTCCGATTCGTGTGGGAATCCAAGCAGTATAAGCAGAAATGACAGAAAGCAAAGTGTTATAGGAAAGATGATCTCCCTGTTGAAGAGTTGCCTCTAAGGTATTTAATTCAATTTGTATTTCAATCCAAGCAGCAAGTAGTGCAATACAGGCGCCAATTGCAACACATGCCCAAAATAATGGGTTATAGGTAAGCTGTCGCTTAAATTCAGACTTGAACAATGAATTCATAGCAAGCACCTACTTATCACTTTTTAATGCAGACTGTATATCAACTAACTTTGCGTTTGAATAAATTCCTCCCATATTTGCCAGATGAATAGAAGTAACATCTCTCAGTTCTTCTGGAGATAGCGCAAAAGCAAGTTTGACGTCACATTCATCCCCTGCATTAATCCAAAAATACCCTTTAGTTTTATCAGTATCCGAATTGTCAATTCGGGCATTTTCAGGTGTAATTTGGGACATGAAAATATTATGCCCCTCAGCATTAATTGAGTAACTAGTAAGTAATATATAGTCCGGACCATTTGAGGTGTGTTTTTGAACGGCGTCTATGTTTTTAAAATGAAGCGTATAGACTAGATACAAGCTATCTGCATTTTCTGGTGTTAATGGATTTTTAAGTGCTCCAGAGGTAAACCCTGCTTCGTCTATAGAATGATAAAGGGTTACGTCTGTTACCGTTACCTCTATTGTACCAATCCATGGTAGATAAGCCCCAAAAGGAGTCTCAGCTGGATTACCTACTTCTTGATCGAGTCCAGTTAGTTGTACAGTATCGCCAATTTTATAATTTTCCGAGGCCTCGTTTTGCCTTTGTGATACTTGTTGCGCAAAAAGTTCTTGCTGCGCCTGTTTTTGGACTAGATTGTAAAAATAAAGTAGCCCAGCAATGACGACACAAGCAATCACTACTGCCAAAACACAAGCTCCTTTTGGGAGCTTGTGCATTTTCAAGTTAAGGTTTCTAAAATCATGAGATAACATAGCAAGTCCTAATTAACTTCGGTAAATCCGCCACGTGAGTCGGGGCTCCAAACTCCTTTTACGACGCCGTCTCCGTCATTGCCCCAAGCTGTCATCCTGGCATAGCGCATACCGGCTTCATAAACATAGTTGTGGATATTAAAGTGACCCGTGTGACTAATGGTAGCGTGGTCATTTCTCGTTTTATTTACATATCCGCTCCATAGACTATAGGAACCGTCAATGTAAAAGCGAACGCTACCAGGATCAATGCGATCAATTCTAATATAACTCATTGAGTTAGTGTCTTTTGTGCGACCTGATGTTCCTTGAGTGTTGCCGCCTTTAAAATAAAAATTAAAAGGCGTATCCTCCGTGCTAGCATAAGCAACATTCTGGACTGCTAAAATACAAAGAAAAATAGACAAGACTGTAAATAGCTTTAAAACCTTTGGGCGATTCATAAACGCCTCCTTAGTTTTTAAGTTTGGTCAACCCCCATGATTAGACCTTAACTTGTATTTATCATAAGCTTTGAAATGCAATACAGATTATTGATTCTGTGAACGGTATATTTTTATCGGTTAAAGTAATTTCGTTATTTTTGAGACTTATTTAATAAAAATAGGTTTCTATATATTGAGATGTTTGACTTGGATATTTTTAATTAAATATGAATAAACTCGTGTTATTGAATTAAGCGTATATGTTGAATGATGGCGTTTGAAGTCAGGGTTACAGGTGCAACTAAAGTGGGCATGTTATTTGGCGACAAAGAAATAAAAAACTATCAATCGTGTTTACGCTCTAGACAGTTATGCAATCTCTTCATCTTGTAGCAATTGCATCAACTATACGTGGCTTGCTATTTTATAGACCCTTACACCCACGTAACTGCTTGGCAGCAGCGCTTGAGCGCGTCGATGTAGAGCTCACCAAAGGGCGAGAGACTCTTCTCGTCGTGGGTAACGTAACCAACTTCCATGTAGTCATCAACAGCCAGAGGAACTGCAACAATGTTTGGTCCGTTGAGCTCCTCATTAATAAGACCAGTGCTGATGGTATAGCCGTTCAGGCCAATAATCAGGTTGAAGATGGTAGCGCGGTCTCGGACCATGATGTCCTTATCGCGATCAAGCGTTGCCAGAAGCTCCTCGGAGAAATAGAACGCGTTGTGCTCGCCCTGCTCGTACGAAAGGCGAGGGTAGGGGGCAAGATCGTTGAGTGTTACTGAGGAGCGCTTTGCCAGCGGATTGTCTTTTCCCACAAAGACGCTTGGCTTGCACTTAAACAATGGCGAGAAAACCAAGCCCTGGTCCTGCAGCGTTTTTCTAATAACACGCTCGTTGAATGAGTTGAGATAGAGAACGCCTACTTCACTTCTTAGCTTTGAGACATCTTCAATAATCTCGTACGTTTGCGTCTCTCTGATACGGAAATCGTACTTTGAACCACCGTGCTCTTTAATCAGATTGACAAAGGCTTCAACGGCAAAGGAATAGTGCTGGCAAGAAACGCAGAAGCGCTGCTTAGCGGGGGCGGTGCCCAGATAGCGCTCTTCAATGAGGTCAGTCTGCATAACAACTTGCCTGGCATAACTCAAAAACTCCTCGCCATCTGCGGTAGGCTCAACGCCCTTGCTGGTCCTGTTAAAAAGGGAGATTCCCAGCTCGGCTTCAAGCTCTTTGACTGCGCTACTCAGGGTAGGCTGCGAGATAAAGAGCTGTTTAGCTGCGGCGTTAATAGTGCCTGCCTTAGCAATAGCAAGAACGTATTTCAGTTGAGTCAGAGTCATAAGTCAGGTTTCTACGCAGAGGTTTTTCTCGCCTTATTTAACGCCGTACTGCTGGTAGTAGGCGTCAATAGCGGCCTTCAGGGTATCGTCGATAATAATCTTGCCGTCTACCTCGTTGTTGTAAAGAGCCTCGGTAACCTCATTCATGGAGACAATGGCTGCAGTTGGCATGCCCCAGCGCTCAGAGACTTCCTGAAGTGCGGCAACCTTTCCGCCCTTGCCAACCTCCATGCGGTTGAGTGAAACAATCAGACCAACTACCTCGATGTTTGCAATAGAGGTAATCAGAGGATAGGTCTCTTCAATAGACTTACCAGAAGTGGTGACGTCTTCAACCATAACTACTCTCTGGCCGTCTTTGAGCTCTGCACCTAAAAGCATGCCGGCGTCGGCTCCGTGATCTTTTGCTTCTTTTCTGTTGGAGCAGTACTGAACCTGCTTGCCATAGAGCTCATTGATACCCATTGCAGTGATAACAGAAAGGGGGATGCCCTTGTAAGCAGGACCAAAGACTACGTCAAAATCCAGGCCAAAGTTGTCGTGAATGGCGCGAGCGTAATAAAGGCCCAGCTTGTGGAGCTGCTCGCCAGTGACATAGGCTCCTGCGTTCATAAAGAAAGGAGATTTGCGACCACTCTTAAGCGTAAAATCGCCAAATTTGAGTACGTTGCTCTGGACCATAAACTCAATAAATTCGCGCTTGTAGTCTTCCATGGTTTCTCCTTTAGCAGGCCTTTTGAGGTGGCAGCACTTTGTGGGTACGTTCCACTGCACTAGTTTAGCCGAATTGCAGATATGTGTTTTAGGGCGCGCTGTTTAGGGTGCGGTGTTTTATGGCGCGCTTGCTTGGCTGTGTGAGATTAGCGTAATTACCGCCAGATATATAAAAGTGAGCGCCTGCCATGTGGTTATGCGGTATTCTAAATAGATATTTGTTCGTCTCGCAGGATAGACCTGCAGAGTGCAGGAAAAGCCTGCAGAGTGAGTTACAAGGAGGGTATGCCCGTGGAGCGCATCACGATTTCTGCATTGTACGCAGATGCAGAGCAACTTGGTGGCCAAAAAGTTACCGTGGCCGGCTGGGTACGTTCAGTAAGGGATATGAAGAATTTTGGCTTCGTCACACTTAATGACGGTAGCTGCTTCAAAGACCTACAGGTTGTTATGAATCGTGAGAATCTTGGCAATTACGAGGATGTTGCTTCTTGTGGCGTTGGCGCTGCTCTAATTATTGAGGGCGTCCTTGAGCTTACCCCTGATCGTCCACAGCCTATTGAGCTGCAGGCAGAGACCATTGTGATTGAGGGACCATCCAGCCCTGACTATCCAATGCAGAAGAAGCGTCAGTCTCTTGAGTACCTTCGTACGCAGCAGCATCTTCGTCCTCGTACCAACATGTTCCGTGCCGTCTTCCGTATCCGTTCTGTGGCTGCTTTTGCTATCCACCAGTTCTTCCAGGATCGCGGCTTTGTCTACGTGAACACCCCAATCATCACCGCATCTGATGCTGAGGGTGCAGGCGAGATGTTCCGTGTTACCACGCTTGATTTGAACAACGTTCCACGTACCGAGAAGGGCGATGTTGACTACTCAAAGGACTTCTTTGGTCAGTCTTCTCACCTCACCGTTTCTGGCCAGCTTCAGGCAGAGAACTTTGCTATGGCTTTTGGCGATGTGTACACCTTTGGTCCAACGTTCCGCGCAGAGAACTCAAACACGCGTCGCCACGCTGCAGAGTTCTGGATGATTGAGCCAGAGATGGCTTTCTGTGATCTTGCGCAGGACATGGACGTTGCAGAAGAGATGCTGCGCTACGTTATTGCATACGTACTTGAGCATTGCCCAGATGAGCTTGAGATGCTTAACAAGTTTGTGGATAAGGGCTTGCTTGAGCGTCTGAACCACGTTGCAACTTCTCAGTTCTCTCGCGTTTCTTACACCGAGGCTATTGAGATTCTGCAAGAGGCAGTAAAGGCTGGTCAGAAGTTTGAGTACCCCGTTGAGTGGGGCATTGACCTTCAGACTGAGCACGAGCGCTATCTCACCGAGCAGCACTTTGGAAAGCCAATCTTTGTTACTGATTATCCAGCAGAAATTAAGGCTTTCTACATGCGTCTTAATGATGACGGCAAGACTGTTGCCGCAGCTGACTGCCTTGTCCCAGGCATTGGCGAGATTATTGGTGGCTCACAGCGAGAAGATCGTCTTGAGCTTCTGGAGAAGCGCATTGTTGAGCTTGGCATGAACCCCGACGACTACAAGTATTACTTGGATCTTCGTCGTTACGGCTCTTGCACACACTCTGGCTTTGGTCTTGGCTTTGAGCGCCTTGTTATGTACCTCACCGGTGTGGATAACATTCGTGACGTTATTCCTCACCCTCGTACCGTTGGAAACGCTGACTTCTAAGATTGCAGGTCACAGGTGGTATGGGGAAGCACAATTAGTGCACTAATCTAACCGCCAGAGTTGCCAAGTCTTTCTAGTTGGATTTTTGCGTGCAGATTATGCATAGCCGTTATGCAAGAACTGCATAGCAGAGATGCGAGATAAAAAGTTTTTCTCGCCATATACCGATATATTTGCCCGTTGGCAGTAAAAATAGGACGTTCGTGCAAAATTGCGCGGGCGTCCTATTACGCTATAAGAAGCAGTTTTCTGCAGATGACCAGCGGAGGTAAACATGGTAAAGACTTTGGTTCTTGTAAGACATGGTGTATCTGAACGTGGCTCTGAAGACATGAGTCGAGAGCTCACACGTGCTGGTCAGAGGGCTTTATCTGCCAATTATCCTCACATCTTTGGCCTGTTAGGGCCAGAGGGTGAAGAGGCCGAGATTTGGACAAGTCCTGCCCTTCGTGCACTTGAAACTGCAGAGATTGTGGCAGAGGCCCTGGATGCAGAGGGCTTAGAGATTCATGACTCCCTTTACGATCAAGATCTTCCTGCGCTTCAGGCAGAGCTTGAGCACGCTGATGCAGAGACGCTGATTCTTGTTGGTCATGCTCCATTTTTGGGTTATGTTGCAGAGACTTTGCTGGGATTTGAACTTCCGCTGACAAAGGGTGCTGTATGCGCAATTGACGTACGCGGTTCACTTGGACACCAGCATGAGTGCGTCTGGAAGCAGCTTGGAGATGTTCGTGAGCCTCACGGTAAGCTTCTCTGGCTGGTCAGCGGTCCTTCTACTCAGCCGTGGGAGACGCTTGACGCTTTGGATGAGGCGTGCGCTCATGCAGCAACCAACCTGGAGGACGCATATGCAGAGTTCCGCGCTCATCCAGAAGACCCTGCGGTAATCGCAGCATTTAGGTTTGCGCTCAGGGGAACTCAGCTGCTTACCAAGTTCTTCTCGCCACTTCTTAATGAAGAGGCAGTTGAGATTGCTGAGCCTGTTTATAGGCTGATGCTTGGTGCAACTACGCGCCTTCGTGAGATTGACGGCTTCTCTGATACCGTTGCAGATTTGATGGAGTCCGGAGAGCTTTCTCAAGGCTCCAAGCTGGTCAGTGCTGTCGAGGCAGCTCGCGAGAATGAGCGCGATCGCGTCTGTGAGGCTCTGCGCAAGAAGGCAGTTCGTCGTAGTCTACGCTGTGCTCTGGATGAGCTCTTTGAGCCTGCATGGTCAGATGCAGTGCTACAGGATGGCATCTCGTTTGAGGATGTCAGCAGCCGCTTTGATTACATGCTTGAGACTATTGATGCGCGCCTGTTTGGTCTGGATATGACTAGCTTCTCCGAGGTACACCACGCAAGGCGAGAAGTTCGTGAAGTTGAGCACATTCTCTTCCATCTCAGTGACATGTTGGGCGAGAAACGCGCAAATTATACTCAGATTATGCAGGATATTGACTCTGAGCTCAGTACTGTTTGCACAGCTCAGCGCAACATTTCTCTGGTCAAAGAGTGGAAAGACTCTATGGACTTCAGAGATGTTACCTCAGACCTGGCAATTGTTTCAGAACATGAAAAAGTTTTGATTGAGCGTGTTATTGAGGGTAGAGAGACTAGTATCCTTAGATAATCACATAGTCCACGTTTGGAGCGCATTGACGTTTGTGCGGCGTGGATGATGATTATGAGGGAGGATGCTATGTCTGAGAGCATCGAGACTCGCTGCGTGCAGGGCGGTTATCAGCCAGGTTGCGGTGAGCCTAGGCAAGTGCCTATCATTCAATCAACCACGTTCAAATATGACGAGTCGATGCAACTTGGAGAGTTGTTCGACCTCAAAGCTGCGGGCTATTTCTATTCTCGTGTTCAGAACCCAACGCTGGATAATGTAGCTTCAAAGATTTGTGCTCTTGAGGGCGGTACCGCTGCAATGCTGACTTCTTCTGGTCAGGCAGCAAACTTCTTTGCCGTCTTTAACATTGCTGAGGCCGGAGATCACTTTATTGCGCTTTCCACCATTTATGGCGGAACCTTTAACCTGTTTGCTATCACCCTTAAAAAGATGGGTGTGGAGTGCACGTTTATCTCGCCAGATGCAACTGACGAGGAGATTAACGCAGCATTTAGGCCAAATACCAAGTGCGTCTTTGGTGAGACCATTGCAAACCCTGCGCTGGTTGTCCTTGATATTGAGCGTTGGGCAAAGGCTGCTCATGACCATGGCGTGCCACTGATTGTTGATAATACGTTTGCCACGCCTGTGAACTGCCGTCCTCTTGAGTGGGGAGCAGATATTGTGACCCATTCCACTACCAAGTACATGGACGGTCATGGCTCTGCTGTTGGCGGCGCTATTGTTGATGGCGGCAACTTTGACTGGGCTGCACACGCAGACAAGTTCCCAGGTCTGACACAGCCTGACCCTTCCTATCACAACCTTGTGTATGCAGATACCTTTGGTAACGGTGGCGCTTTTATTACCAAGGCAACCGTTCAGCTTATGCGTGACTTTGGTTCTATTCAGTCGCCACAGAACGCTTTCTATCTTAACCTTGGCCTTGAGTCCCTGCATGTTCGTATGGCTCAACATTGCAAGAATGGCCAGGCAGTTGCTGAAGCGCTTGTTAACAACCCTAAGGTTGCGCACGTAAGCTACCCTGGTCTTCCAGGCGATAAGTACTACGAGCTGGCTCAGAAGTACCTGCCAAACGGTTCCTGCGGTGTTATCACTGTTGACGTTGCTGGTGGTCGCGAGGCTGCTGAGAAGTTCTTGGGCAACCTCAAGGTCTTCTCTATTGCAACACACGTTGCAGACGCTCGTTCTTGCTGTTTGCATCCAGCTTCTTCAACGCACCGTCAGCTTACTGACGAGGAGCTTGTGGCAGCAGGCATTACCCCAGGTACCGTACGCCTGAGCTGCGGTATTGAGGGCACCGAAGACCTTATCAACGACGTCGAGCAGGCACTTGCTGCGCTGTAGGTAGACGTTCTATAACCGCTTATGTTTATGGCGAGAAGATCTTGGAATCAGAAGATCTTCTCGCCATGTTTTTGTGAGGAGTACGTTGTTGCGCGGAGCTGTGAGAGCGCGGAGCGTGGTTACTTGGGTGTGAATGGAGTTGCAGCAGATTGTGCTATTGAGCTCGGGAGATAGACTCTGGGTCCAGGTGATCTTCTGGGCTGGAGAGCTCGGACGCTGCAAGCTCTGCATCGGTGAGTTCGGAGTCCTCTTCCTGAGTGCCATCGGATACAGCATCAGCGCCATCAACACCGTCTGAATTCACACCTTTGAAGTGCTTGCGATAGATGTGGATGAGGCAGCCAACAGAAAGCAGCGCCGAGAGTATGTTGGATACAACTGAGACGTACCAGAGCGCGTCCAGACCAAATGGCCTCAGCAGCATAAGCGAGCTGATAGGGAAGATGAGGGCCATAAAGACGCTCAGAAGGTTGGAAATCTTTGTCTGCTTAAGCGCAATGGCAAGACTCTCGGTGCACATGGTAATCCAGCTAAAAATGAAAATAAATGCGTGAATGCGCATAGCTGGGATGGCCATGTTAAGCAGCTCTTGCGTTCCTTCAGGCAGATAGAGCTTGACCAAGAACTCCGAGAAGAAGAACGAGACGCAGAACGCAAAAATGCCAATGATAATGCCTGTGGAGAAGATGTACTTCTCGATAGCAAGCACTCGATCTTTTTTCTTTGCGCCCCAGTTGTAGCCAATGGCTGGCTGCATGGCATCAGCTTGTCCATAAATGAGCGGCTGGATAAGGCCGCCAGAGTAGAGAAGCACGCCGTAAGATGCAATGGCAATATCTCCACCAAGGGTGAGCAGGGCAGCGTTCATCAGCAGGGAATAAATCCTACTTGAGATGTTCTGCATAAAGATAGGAAAGCCGTTTACAAAAATCTCTTTTATGTGCGTCCAATTAAAGTGAGGCTTCACAAATTTGAGAATCTGCTTGTTGCCAATAAAGGGCCATAC
>JABZHC010000087.1 GCA_015259035.1 Atopobium sp. | reverse complement strand
TTTACGCCCTGTAGATTTGCAATAATTTGTGGAATATAAGCGATAAAAACAAATACTCCGATAAAAGCTCCGATAGAGCCTACAAATAGATTGATTTGTTTCTTTGACATAAAACACCTCCTCCTTCGTTATTTTAATTACAAGGATGAGGTAACGAGAAAATCAAACTACCTGTGAAATCAGAATTTAATACTGTTGCTTTAGTTGTGAAGATTGGTTTACAGATTTATGGCTAAAGTAATGAGCCTCATTAGGCTTTTCTGATTGTAGAGTTGTGCCCGCCTGTAGCTACTTCAAGAATACGCAAACAAAAACCCGAGTGCGAGGCACCCGGGTTTTACTTGCGTTAATGCTGTCTTTTACTTCTAGTTACGCTTCCTACGACGCAAAACAAGAGAGGTTCCCAAGGAAGCCACAGAGGTTAGAGCTGTGCTAACAAGAATCACGCTTGAAGCGTCGCCAGTCTCGGGCAGAGAGCTTTTACGCTTTGCTGGGGTCTGAGGT
>JABZHC010000086.1 GCA_015259035.1 Atopobium sp. | reverse complement strand
CTTGAGGAGTTCCAATTTGCTGAACAAAGCCATCTTTCATAATGACAATACGATCACCCAAGGTCATAGCCTCTGTTTGGTCGTGTGTAACATAGACAAAAGTTCCATTGACCTTTTGACGAAGCTTAATGATCTCTGTACGCATCTGATTTCTTAGCTTTGCATCAAGGTTTGAGAGTGGCTCGTCCATCAAGAAGACTTTTGGATCACGGACAATCGCGCGACCAATTGCAACACGCTGACGCTGACCACCAGAAAGCGCCTTTGGCTTACGATCAAGATATGCCGTAATGCCCAGTGTTTCTGCAGCTGCACGGACCTTCTCGTCGATGACTTGAGGATCAACCTTCTTAAGCTTAAGGGTAAACGCCATGTTGTCGTAGACGGTCATATTTGGATACAGTGCATAGCTTTGGAAGACCATTGCAATGTCACGGTCTTTTGGCGCAACGTCATTGACCAGCTTTCCGTCAATATAAAGCTCACCAGCAGAAATATCTTCTAGAC
>JABZHC010000085.1 GCA_015259035.1 Atopobium sp. | reverse complement strand
GGTGTTTTACTTTTTATGAGTATGACAATACTACACAAGTATTAAAAATACACAGAACTTCTCGTTCTATATTGGTGAGAAATCCGCTATACTGTCCCGTGCGGTTTTATATGGAGAGTTGTCCGAGTGGCCGAAGGAGCACGATTGGAAATCGTGTAGGCGTCTAAAGCGTCTCCAGGGTTCAAATCCCTGACTCTCCGCCAGAATTTTCACGGCGCCTACGGGCGCCGTTTCACCCTTCGGAGGGGTGGCAGAGTGGTTGAATGCGGCGGTCTCGAAAACCGTTTACCCCTTCTAGGGGTACGAGGGTTCGAATCCCTCCTCCTCCGCCATTTAACATTTTTTTGATTAATTGTTACCAATAAAGATATATTTATTTTTCGATTTTATATAGAATGTTTATGCTTAGTAATTCGATGTCATCTTTTTTGACACGAGGGGAGAGTTAAATGGCTGTTTCAGCAGATGAGTTGAATGGCTACAGGCGCGATCGCTATTTTGCACGCTCC
>JABZHC010000084.1 GCA_015259035.1 Atopobium sp. | reverse complement strand
AGTGCTGGTGTTATGGGTATTGTTAAGGCACTGACAACGCCAGTTCTTCTCGTCTTTGCATTCTCTTTGATGATGTCCGACTTCTTTGACACCATGGGCTCTGCTATGGCCATTGCTAAGCAGGGAGACTTCCTCACTGAGGACGGCAACGTTAAGGACATCAAGCAGATCCTCATTGTTGACTCTGCTGCTGCAGCTGCAGGTGGTTTCTTTGGTGCTTCTTCCATTACTACATTCATCGAGTCCGCATCCGGCGCTGCTGACGGCGGTCGTACTGGTCTTTCTTCTATTTTCACCGGTCTGCTCTTTATTGCAGCAGCATTCATTGCACCTCTCATTTCTATCGTCAGCTCTGCAGCAACTTGTGGTGCACTGGTCCTTGTTGGCTTCCTGATGATGTCTGAGGTTACCGAGATTGATTGGAACGATCTTCTTGAGGGCTTCCCAGCATTCATGGTTATCGCTGGTATTCCAATGACTTACTCAATCTCTGACGGCATTGGTTTTGGCTTCATCTTCTATGTTGTTG
>JABZHC010000083.1 GCA_015259035.1 Atopobium sp. | reverse complement strand
ATAACATGCTCTGCATCCTTTGCACCATGGTAGTTAAATAATGCGTAGTTTGTTCCGATCTTCTTGTTTACCTTGTCCATGTACTCCTGCACAATAGCGGGAAGTGCATCATAGTAAGGGTTACAAGCCTCTCTTGCCTGGAAGAAAATATCGGGGTTCTGTGCAGAACCTCTCTCCACAGGATGATTCGGATTCAGGGCATTCTGACGGAAAGCATCAATATACTCCCAGTCCACCATATCCTTTAAGTCTTCATAATCCCACTCTTCAATCTTCTGAATCTCGTGAGAAGTACGGAAACCGTCGAAGAAGTTAATAAAAGGAAGCTTACCCTTTAAAGCTGCAAGGTGTGCAACCGGAGTTAAGTCCATTACTTCCTGTACGGAGGATTCACAAAGCAGTGCAGCGCCGGTCTGACGGCAAGCCATAACGTCGGAGTGATCTCCGAAGATGGAAAGCGCATGGGAAGCTACAGCTCTTGCGGATACATCAAAAACACCGGGGAGCTGCTCACCGGCAATCTTATAGATATCCGGAATC
>JABZHC010000082.1 GCA_015259035.1 Atopobium sp. | reverse complement strand
GTGGTATCCACCTGCAGATTCTTGCCATTAGCATAATTTTTGGCGCAAATCTTTGCTGCGTGCATATTCTGCTAGTGATATGCGCGATTTTGCATAGGAAAAATGAGCACCTCTTTGGGAGGGTCCAATTTGGGTAAAAAATGCGTTTAGTTGGGAATGAAATGGAGTATTCAAAAAAATTGCACCTATGTTTTACCAGGTAGCGAATTTTATCCAGATTTTTGATTATTTGTCCGAAACAAAACTGCAGGTAGATTTGATGCATAGAATCCCGCAATTTCTGTAATCTCCAACTAAACGCATTTTTTACCACTTGAGGATCATTTTGAGGGCAAAATCGCCTCTTCCCTACTCATAGCAAAAATCAACCTGCATAAAAGTACCCGGCTATTCATATACATGAATAGCCGGGTACTGAACGCCTGAGAAATACGTCCTACCACGTTACGCCCTACCGCACTACGATCTGCCGCGCTACGCCCTACCGCGCTTACGCGTCCAAGCTCTCCAGTTCAGAGAGCCAGAGCGAGCTAGAAGCGTCGGATGG
>JABZHC010000081.1 GCA_015259035.1 Atopobium sp. | reverse complement strand
CTATAAAAATATGACTGAGATGTTCTTTGGCGAATATCCAAGTTTTGAAGAATTTAGTGCTTGAACTGGAAAAAGAAATACACAAAATTAAATAATGCCACAAAAACAATATAATATTTGGTGCAAAGTACAGAGCGAGAGAGTAAAATGCACCGACCCCCAAAAGTTAGACCAAAATCTAACGATTAGGAGGTTAGTACATGGTGTAGATGCTCTTTTTGTGTTGAGTACGTAAAAGTGACTAGAGCAACGTATCCCTACCGTAAACCTCACGCCATGCGACAGAGAACTCCTCAACGGCAGTCTTTGTACCAGGATGATCCATCATGGTATAGACAATATCGGGTGGAAGAGTAACTGCGTCGATGCCAGCAGAGATGAGCGCATGGACCTGCTCAGTATTCTTAAATGATGCAGCAAGAATCTTGGAATTCAGTCCATGAGTCTCAAGCATCTGCATAAGGTCAAAAACCTGACCGATGCCGTCACCGTAGTTACACATGCGGTTAACGTAAGGAGCAAGGTAATCTGCACCGTTCATAGCTGCCAAGAATGCCTCGTCAGC
>JABZHC010000080.1 GCA_015259035.1 Atopobium sp. | reverse complement strand
GAAGGCTACTATGTATCAACCGTAGGTCTTAATGAGGCGACAATAAGAAAATATATTCGAGAACAAGAAAACGCCGATATAGCTCAGGATAAATTAAGTTTGAAGGAATATGAAAATCCCTTCGATAAATAATCTAGCTAGATAGCCAGTTTAACTGGCTGCCGGTGTTACATTGCTATTGTGACCTGAACGAAGTGAAGGGCAAAGGACTTGAGTCCTGGGCAAGTATAATTAGGGTTATACCCTAAGAGCAAACCACCCGCTATGCGGGTGGTTATGATTTATTGATTGGGGCTGAATATAAATAACTAAAAGAAACTACTTAAGTAAGCATATCAAGACACATTTCTCTTGCTGTATAAATACTTACTGAGAAAAGCGACGTAACAGCAGTTTATTAGTGTTATAGTTGAATGAATCAATAACGGCAGCTAACACGAAATGTGTCAGTAATGTGAGAGTTTGAGCATAAGTCAATTATTTGATTTTGTAATCGTGACTATGCATTCATTTAGTGCTAGTATCGCCGTTCGTCGCAAATATGCACGCCGAGTGGTAGATAATA
>JABZHC010000007.1 GCA_015259035.1 Atopobium sp. | reverse complement strand
TTCGAAACTATGTTTTGCCATAAAAATACCGACCTCCTAATCGTTAGATTTTGGTCTAACTTTTGGGGGTCGGTACAATTCCGTGGGCTTTACTTTTTTTAAGATTGTTTGTTTCAGCTTTAGTAATGTCATCATACAGACGCCCATCACGGGGTAAAATCAATAGCGTCATTGTTGTGTGCAAGGAGGATGTATGGATCGCACAGAAACACTTGAAAAGGTAATTGACGTTGTTAGAGAGACACTGGACCTTGACGATTCCGTTGAGCTCACAGAGGGTACCTCATTTAAAGATCTTGGTGCAGACTCATTTGATCTTTTGCAGCTTGTCACAGACCTTGAGCAAGAGTTTGATATGACCTTTGATGCAGAAAACATCGATGAGATTGCTACCGTTGGTGACGCAGTAGATGCTATTCTTGCTGCTTAAGTAGGTTTTATACGTGAAATTGCACGAACGAATAGCTGCTGCAGAAGCTATTTGCGGTCACACATTTACCAATAAAGAACTTATCGAGGCTGCCCTCACACACCCTTCGGCGGTGGAGGGCAAGCCTGTTTCTGCTTCGTATGAGCGCCTGGAGTTTCTGGGTGACTCAATTCTTGGTGCCATTATTGCAACGGAGCTGTTTGAGCGTTATCCAGATATGGATGAAGGTCAGCTTACTAGGCTGAAAATCTCTCTGGTATCTGGTCACACACTCTCCATTGTCTCTGATGCTCTAGGAATTTCTCCTTTAATTGTTATGGGAATTTCCGAGAAGGGCACGGGAAAGCGTGGCATGAAGTCTGCTCTGGAGAACGTCTACGAGTCCATTGTTGGCGCGCTCTACCTTGATGCGGGTTTTGATCCAACGCACGAGTTTGTTATTCGTACGCTTGGACCTCACATTTCTCCAGCGCTGGCAGTTCGTTCGGTAAGCCCTAAATCTCGTTTGCAAGAAGCGGTACAGGCTAAAGGCAAGGCTACCCCTGAATATAAGCTTATTGGCGAGAGCGGACCTGCTCATACGCCAACGTTTACCGCTGTGGTATTTGTCGACGGCCTTAAGGTGGGTCGTGGACAGGGACCATCAAAGAAAGCCGCAGAGTCAGAAGCCGCTCAAGACGCGTTGGTACGTCTTGGTGTGGATGATGCTCCGCTTGATGCTGATGCAGAAATGCACCTAAGGTAGAAAGGTACCCTGTACCCGTGTATCTAAAATCGCTGACACTTAAGGGTTTTAAGTCATTCGCTGATAAAACTCAGATGGTTTTTGACCCCGGTCTTACCGTTGTCGTTGGTCCTAACGGCTCGGGTAAGTCCAATGTCTCTGACGCAATTCTCTGGGTATTGGGCGAGCAGAGCGCAAAGATGCTCCGTGGCCAGGCTATGGAAGACGTCATCTTCTCTGGCTCATCAGCAAGGGGAGCGGTGGGTGTTGCCGAGGTAACGCTGGTTCTGGATAACTCCGACCACACCATTCCTATTGATTTCTCTGAAATTGGTATTACCAGGCGCATGTATCGCTCTGGAGAGTCTGAGTACCTGATTAACGGAGCTCCTTCAAGGCTCATGGATATTCAGGACATCTTGCATGATTCTGGCCTGGGCAAAGATACGCACTCCATCATTTCCCAGGGCAAGCTTGACTCTATTCTGTCTAGCCGCCCTGAGCAGCGTCGTGAGCTCATTGAAGAGGCCGCAGATATCTCTAAGCATCGTCGCCGCAAAGAGCGTGCGGAGCGCAAAATCTCTTCTATGGACGAGAATCTCACGCGAGCCAAAGTGGTTTCTCGCGAGATTACCCGCCAGCTTAAGCCGCTTGAGAGGCAGGTAGATAAGGCTTCTCGCGCAAAAGATCTGTCCTCCCAGCTCAAAGATTTGACCGTTCAGCTTGCGGTTGATGACCTTCGTCAGCTGCAGTTTACGCATGGAAAGTTGGAGACACGCGCTAAAGAGGCAGAGGCTGCTATTGAGCTTGCGCAGTATCGTGCGGGCGAGAAAAACCGTGAGCTTGAAAAGCTCCAGTCACTTCTTGAACAAAAGGGTCTCTTTGTTGGAGACTTGGGTGAGCAGCGCCGTCGCATGCAAGAGATTCTTGGTCGTATGGGATCTGACATGCGTCTTTTGGAGGAGAAGGGCAAGAACATGGTTTCTCGCCTTTCTGATACGCGTATGCAGCTTTCTGTGATGGATAAGCAGAAGGTGGACGCCGCAAAAGAGAACGAGGAGCTTTCTGGTCAGCTGGCAACAATTCGTGCAAAGGTTGCGGATCTGACGGAGAGCGTGAACGCGCTCCAAGAGGCGGCTAACCAGGCAATTGCCGAGCGTCGTGCTCTGGATGTAAAGATTTCTGATTGTACTGCGTCTGAGCGAAGTGCGCGCAATACCGCTGATAAAGAGACGCTTGCGTATGTAAAGCTTGAAGAACAGATTGCTCATGCGCAGGTAGAAGACAAGATGTTTGAGTCCAGGTTGTCTCAGATTACTGAGGCCCTTGAGATTGCTCAAGCTGCCCTGGAAGATAGTGGCGCTAAAGAAGCAGAGCTTACTGCAGCTCTTGAGACGGCTCGTCAGGAGTCCGATGCTTTTGTCGCTGAGATTTCTGAGCGTGCTTCTGCTCTTGAGGCGGCTCGTGAGGCAGAGCGCACTGCTCGCCAGGAGCTTTCAAGCAGTGAAGCTACACTTGAGGCGCTACGCGCACTTGATGTTGAGGTGCAAAAGGGAAGTCCTCTGGCAGAAAAGCTTGTTTCTGACGCGGCAACCGCTTCTCTTGTTTCAGGCAGGCTTGCCGATTACCTTGAGGTTCAGCCAGAGTTTGAAGCTCTTGTTGAGCAGCTTTTGGGAGAAGATCTTTCCGCGCTTGTTGTAGATAAGCAGCAAAACGTTCATACGCTCTTTGAGCGCGTTCAGGCGCTTTCTGAGGACGGTAAGGCTACGCTGGTTGCTCTTTCTGACGCAGCTCCAGCTCTTGCTGCTCCAGCCCATACAACGCCTTTACTTGAGCACGTTTCTGCTCAGAAGGGTGCCGAGGCTCTTGTACAGGCGCTCTTTGGTCACGTTTTTGTTGCTCAGAGCCTTGATGATGCTTACGCTGCTCACAAAAATGAGCCTCGCGGGCTTTATGTGCTCCCTGACAGTACATTGCTCTATCCAGATGGTCGTCTGGTACTGGGACACGCATCTCAAGCTGAGGACGGCTCTCTCGAGCGTAAGCGTCGTATTCGAGAACTTGAGGGTGCACTTCCTTCCCTCAAATGCCATCTTGAGGCTACTCGTTCTGCAGTCACCAACTGCGAGAATGAACTAGCGTCAGTTCGCGAGAAAAGCGCGCAGTCCAAGGGTGAGGTTGCTCGCCTCAACGGTGAGCTTACCTCTATTGCTGCGGAGCGAGGCCGTCTTGAGGGACAGGTTGCGTCTTCTCAGGCTGAGCTGAAGCAGGTGAGCACTTCTCGAGAGCAGGCCAAAGAGCGCGCTCAAGAGGCTCGTGCGCACATTGATGAGCACAAGCGTGCGGCTGAAGAAGCTAAGACTCGCATGGAGTCACTAGCTTCGGAGCTTAAAGAGCTGCAGGACCAGCATGAGGATGCCATTCGCGCACAGGGTAGGGCCAACCGAGAGCTTTCGGATGCAAAGACGGACCTCACTGTTGCAAAAGAGCGCGCAACGAGTATGGCTTCTCGCCAGGCAGAGCTTGAGAGACGTCTGTCTCAGCTGGATGAGCAGCTTGCCGCTGCCAAACAGGCAACGCACGCGCTTGAGGTAATCAGGCTTCGCGTAGACCCTCTATACAAGCGCTACGATGCTCTGCACCAGAAGGCGCTTGAGTGGGCGTCTAGGCTCAAGGATCGCGCGTCGTTGGCGGAGGCTGACTCCGAGACGCTGCGAGAGACCATCTCTGAGGCAAAAGACGCTGCTTCTGAAGCTGCGCTTGCGGTAGAAAAAGAGAAAGACGCCGCTAACCAGATTAGCGTTGAGATTGGCAAGCTTGAGGTTCAGGTTCAAAACGCCATTGAGGCCATTCTTGCCACAGGCGCCTCATTGGACGAGGCATTGACGCTTCCTGAGCCAGAAGATAGAGAGCAGGCAGAACGCCTTGCTGCGTCGCTCAAGAGTCAGCTTGAGGCACTTGGTCCTGTCAACGCCGTTGCCATGGATGAGTACGAGCGCCTCAAGGAGCGTGCTGACTATATTAACGAGCAGGTAGCTGACTTAGAGGCTGCACGAACTTCGTTGAAGAAAATCATCTCGGCGATTGACCGCAAGATGCGTAGCCGCTTCCTTGTTGTCTTTGACCGCGTCAACCAGAACTTCTCCGAGATTTTCTCGATGCTGTTCCCTGGAGGTCATGCTCACATTGAGCTTACTGACCCAGACCATCTCTCCGAGACAGGCATTGAGATTGTGGCTCAGCCGCGCGGTAAGCGCATTACCAAGATGATGCTCATGTCAGGTGGCGAGAAGAGCCTCACCGCCCTGGCATTGCTCTTTGCTGTATACAGAACGCGTACTGTTCCGTTCTACGTCTTTGATGAGGTTGAGGCTGCGCTCGACGACGCCAACCTCTCCAAGCTGCTTGATGCCATTGAGCAGCTCAAAGAGACCACTCAGCTGATTGTCATTTCTCACCAAAGGCGCACCATGGAGCAGGCTGATGTTCTGTACGGTGTATCTATGCAGGCAGATGGTGTCAGCCACGTTGTCTCTCAGAGGCTTGATAAGACAACCGGAAAGGTAGTTGATATCTAATGGGCTTTATGGACAATCTTCGCCGCGGTCTTGAGCGTTCTCGTGAGACTTTAAGCGAAATCTTTTATATGGGTGGAGAGGTCACCGAAGACTTTTGGGATGACCTTGAAGATACGCTTGTTATGGGAGACATGGGCGCTGAGGTGGCTATGCGTGTCACCGATGACCTGCGTGAACGTGCGGCGCGAGAAAATCTTATGCGCTCCGATCAGCTTCGCCGCGCACTTGTAGAGCGCCTTACGGCAGAGTTTCCTGTTGCAGAAAGAGATCCTTTTACGGATACGCCCTCTATTGTCTTGTTTGTAGGTATTAACGGTGCTGGTAAAACTACCACTGTTGGTAAGATTGCTGGTCGCGCACATGCTAGTGGCGTTAAGACCTTAATTGGTGGTGCTGACACCTTCCGCGCAGCTGCAATTGAGCAGCTGCAGGTATGGGGAGAGCGCTCTGGTATAGAGGTAGTAACCAAAGAGCGTGGCGCTGACCCTGCAAGCGTTTGTTTTGAGGTTGTTGAAACGGCAGAAAAACAAGGTACTGAGCTGGTGCTTATTGATACTGCCGGACGTCTGCACACTTCATCCGATCTGATGCGTGAGCTTGCTAAAGTTGTTTCAGTTACCAGAAAGCGCGCAGGAGCTATTCCTGTAAGTGTTGTCTTGGTTATTGATGCAACTACCGGTCAAAACGGCCTTAATCAGGCAAAAGAGTTTAACGACGCACTGTCTTTGGACGGTCTTATTGTTACCAAGCTTGATGGTACCGCAAAGGGAGGAATTGCTCTGGCAATTTCAAACCAGCTTAACCTGCCTATTTATCGTATTGGTGTGGGCGAGTCAATTGATGATCTTCAGACGTTTGATGCTCGTTCATTCTGTGAAGCACTTGTTGGTGAGGGAGTTCAGTAATGTTTAACAGCCTGCAAGATAGACTGCAAAATACATTTTCCGCTCTGCGCGGAAAGGGCCGTCTCACTGAGGATGATATCAATTCAGCAATGCGAGAAATTCGCATGGCTCTTCTCGAGGCTGACGTTAACTACAAGGTAGTTAAGGAGTTTGTCAGCCGCTGCAAAGAGCAGTGTATGACCGCTGACGTGCTGGAATCTCTGTCTCCAGCTCAAAACGTTGTCCGCATTGTTCTGGACGAGCTCACGGCGCTGCTTGGTTCAACCGAGTCCAAGCTTACGTTGGCACAGAATCGCATTCCAAACGTCATCATGCTTGTTGGTCTCCAGGGCTCCGGTAAGACTACTGCGGCTGCAAAGCTTGCCTACCTGCTAAAGTCTCAAGGCAAGAATCCTCTGCTTGCCGCCTGCGACGTTCACCGTCCTGCAGCAGCAGATCAGCTTGAAACACTTGGTTCAGAGATTGGTGTGCCAGTCTATCGTGGCGATGGCAAAGACGCTGTTGCTATTGCGTCTCAGGCTATCCAGGAAGCTGTTGACCACCTCAACGACCTGGTAATTGTCGATACCGCTGGCCGTCTTCAAATTGACGAAGAAATGATGGAAGAGGCCGTTGCTATCAAGCGCGCCGTCAAGCCAGATCAGATTCTTATGGTTGTCGACGCCATGACCGGCCAGGATATTGTCAATGTTGTTAGCACCTTCGCCGAGCGCGTAGACTTTGACGGCGTTATCATGTCCAAGCTTGATGGCGATGCTCGTGGTGGTGGCGCACTTTCCGTACGTGAGGTTACCGGCAAGCCTATCAAGTTTGTTTCCATGGGCGAGAAACCCGATTCACTTGAAGTTTTCCACCCAGATCGTATGGCCAAGCGTATTCTTGGCATGGGCGATGTTATCTCTATTGTCGAGAAGGCCCAGCAGGCAGCAGATGAGAAGCAGGTTGAAGATGCTGAGCGCATGTTGCGTGAAGGCTTTACAATGGATGACCTGCTTAATCAGATGAATCAGATCCGCAAGATGGGCGGTCTTGCAAAGCTTATTGGTGCTTTACCTGGTGGTGACCGTATGATGGCCCAGCAAGGCGGTGTAGACGATAGTTCTATGGGAAAGATTGAAGCTATCATTCATTCAATGACCAAGGAAGAGCGTGCACGTCCAAAGATTATTAACGGTCAGCGCCGTCGTCGCATTTCTATGGGTTCTGGTCGTAGCGTTCAGGAAGTTAATCAACTTATTCGCCAGTGGGGAGAGATGAATAAGATGATGGGTAAGATGAAGGCTATGACTCAGGGCGGCAATGTAAAGAAGGGTCGCCGTGCTATGGAGTCCATGATGAAGAATATGGGCTTTGGCGGAGGTCAAATGCCACGTTTCTAGGCGTTGCCAGTAAATAAATTTATATAAGAAGTACTCTTATTGTCAGAAATATCCCTACTGCTTTTTGTTAAGCATGGTAAACTCTCTCAAAAAGCAGTAGGGAGTATGTATGTCAATTAAACGTGTTGCCTTTATGGCACTAGGTTGTATAAGCTTGGCACTTGCTGTGCTTGGTGTAGTGCTTCCCATTTTGCCAACTGTTCCATTTTTGGCACTAGCTGCATTTTGCTTTGCAAAATCATCCGACCGACTTAATAATTGGCTTATTAATACAAAGTTTTACCAAAATAATCTTGCTGATTTTAAAGCTGGAAAAGGAATGACTGTTAAGACTAAAACACGCATCCTTGTTACAGTAACTTTGGTCATGGCTGTAGGTCTGATTGTCATGCTTATGAAGGGTGTAATTGTTGGCAGCATTGTCCTTGTCATTGTTTGGCTAGGCCACATTTACTATTTTGGTTTTAAAGTTAAAACGCTTGAAGAGTAAACAATTGTTACAATAGCTTTTAGTTAGTTTCATTATTATTCGGTAATGATGAGGTGACTGAAGATGCAGCGTAAAAGAAAAGTAGTTTTGTTTACTCTTGGGGTAATGCTCATTGCCGTTGTATTCATATGTAGTTGGTTTAGACCCGAAGCGGTTAAAGAACGAAATCTTGATTTTTTAAAACATGAAGCTGCGGAATTTATACGGAAGCAATCAGCTGATAATATTTTCTCATATGAAAAGTTTGAGTCTGGAGAATATAGGACTTATACCTGCAATATAAACGATGTGTATATATCTGGTCCAATTTTATCAGTTGTAGAGAAAAACAATGAATTATTAGACGGTGGCATTTCGTGGGTTGTAAGTGTTAATGGAGAAATCATTGGAACAATCGAGCAAGATGCCGCTTTATATTCAGTTTCTCTCTCATCACAAGATTTTAATCAATATATTCTTTATGGGACTGCTTATATTCTACAAGCTATAAGCAGTCGCAAATTACCTGCCGTCTCCTACTATGAATACAATACAGAAGGTGGAGGAACCTTTCTGTCTGATAATATACTTGCGACATTTAATTACGTCACAGGAGAATATGGTTTTGTTAAAGCAGCCAGCAAATTTCCTTCTGCCAGTTCATTGATTACTTCTCGCTTAGGTTCAGAGTATCTTGATTTTATGGCAAACAAAGAGCGTGTTGTAGATCTTCCGTAAGACATAAAAAATGCGCGCTTCAGAAAACAATTCTGAAGCGCGCATAATTTTATTCTCTAAGAAAAACCTAGTAGTGAATGATAACTGGATCTCCGTCTTTGGCAACATCAAAGAGTTTCTGAGCGTTTTCATAGCTTAGGTTAATGCAGCCATGGCTACCACCAGTTTTGTAGATATTTCCACCAAATGCACTTCTCCATGGAGCATTGTGGAAGCCAACTTCTTGACCCTTTACGCCAAGCCAGAAATCAACCTTTGTATCCCATCCTGGACGGCCAGACTCATCGTTTGGTCCCAAGAGACGAGCGTCTCTAATGTGGCTAGTAATATACCAGACTCCTTCTGGAGTGTTGTGATGTCCGTCTGGGATACCAGTTACTACATCAGCTTCCCAGAGAATTGTTCCATCATCACCATAAAGAACAGCATGCTGAGTGGTAAGGTCAACGTCAATGTAACGACCACCCCAGTCCTGCTCGCCCTGTTTAGTAAATTTATCGGCTGACTGTTTTGTAGGCAGTTCAATCTTTGTTGCCTGACCAGCAGACAGACCATCAGAGATAGCTTTTACAGCAGCGTCGTTATCAATAACCCAGCCGTATGCACCAGCGGCCTTTGTAGTGAATTCTTTTCCATCCCAGCGCTTATACGTTCTTGAAGTTCCACGAGTATCTACTGCAGGAGCAAGCGTCTCGTTGACCCATTTGGTAATAGCGTCTGTATCAAATGAAATAGAGAGATTCTCATCAAACTTAATCCAGCTAGCAATGGTGTCTTGATCAAGCTGATATGCAACAGAGTCACCTAACATCAAATCAACCGCAGAGGCAACGTAGGAATTAGCTGTCTTCAGGGCTGCATCAAGGTCTTCTGCGCTCATAAGGCTTTCTGGGCCAAGTTGTACGGTAGTGGTCAGATTATCAAAAGCTGTTTGCAAGTCTTTATGGACACCCTCAAGAGATAGTCTTGTGGCAATAGCATCATCAGCAAAAATAAACTTTTTAGCCGAGTTATCGTAGGTAATTCCATTGTTCTCTAGAGCTTGAGCAGATTCTTTTGCCTGCTCAATTCTTTGATTAAAGAGTGCATCCGCCTTGCTTGTATCGTACGAGGCGGTAGCGTGAGGGCTTAGGGACCTGCTGCGAGTAATCTCCAGTGGCCACATCCAAGGATTCTGCTGGCTAATAGCATCGTGAGCATATCCAGCTGCGTCGTACGTCAAATCAATGTCAGATGCCTTGATGGTTAAATCTACGCCGTTTCCAGAGACTTGGACGGAGTAATTTGAGGCCTCGTTTGCTCTAGAAGCTTGTAAATCTGAAGCAGGTTTTAAGGAGTAGTCCTTACCATAAATGCTGGTTTGAGGCATAAAGAAGAAGTTAAAGAAGATTGCTCCACCCACATATACAAGGGCGAGAATACCAACGAGTACAACAGGTATCTTCCACCACTGATGTTTCTTGTGAACAACGGGAGCCTCTTCTTTTTCTCCAAGCTCTGTGCTATCAAGTGGAGCAATGATAGTTAAATCGTCTGCCTGCTCTTCCGGCGCTTCCGCTGATTGTGAAGACTCATTAAGCTGATTGGCTTTTACCTGCTCTTCATTGAGAGCAACGTATATATCAGTATCGCCAAGGCTTGGTACTGAGTCTTTAAGAGAAGGTGCTTTCTTTGTAGCTTCTTCTGAGGGAAGAGGCTGTAGGTTAGCGGTATGAGAAGCAGAGCTTTTTGCAAAGTGCTTAGCCAAGGAGCACTCCTTATAAAAACGAAGTTACATAGCAAAAATCAGTGTGTTTTGACAAACAGACTTTCTGCAAATGAGTCAAAGACACATTCATTTAGTGTAGTGCATATTCACCACATAATTTATGGAACTTACGTGGAATTATTTTCTATAGGAGATGAACAAAACTGGAGTAATATATACGACATTTAGAAATAATTATTTTTCAATTGCAGGGGGAGCAATAGCGTATGTCATCAACTAGACTCAATAGTACTACGCAAAATATTAGATGTGTTTGTACTGCTCTTGCCGTACTTCTTTTATGCATTTCAGCTTTTCCTAAAATTGCTGTAGCTACTGCATCAACAAGTCAGTCGTATTCTCATCCTGCTAATCAGTTGTTACTGCATACTGATGTCAAATCGTATGAGCTTCTTCCTTCTGATTTTGCTTCGCTTGTTGGCAATGATTCAACATCGTTTGATAATCTTGAGCCAGTTAAGCCTTATGAGGCAGTTAACACTGATTCTCATCCAAACTATAGCAAGGTAAGCGATTTTGTTTATTTAGATAGAGATCAGTTTGACTTGTCGCTTTTCTCACCAGATGATTCACTGAGCTATACAACAGATGATGCAGCTGTAGACGCATACATTCAGACTCATCCAGAGCTTGCCGGTGTGACTGATCGTAGAATCTTGCTTCCAGTGTTTGAGTTTGATTCAGACAATGATATTCAGGCTCACAGAGACAGAATTAATTCATACATTGCTAATGGTCAGCTGGCACAAGGGTCGGTTGGTCAGGACAATACCGCTGTTATCGATACTAGTTTGTCTATGGGCCAGTATAAGCTGGAAAAAACGCTCTCGTATGATCAAGAGCATGGCTTCTATTACATTTACACCATGCACGTAGGTGTATCTGATATTGACCGTAATCTCACAACGTTTGTTGATAGCAACGGAAATAAGACTGAAAAACAAGGTCTGTTTCAGGCTCCAGAGGTAGTGGGCAATGACATTCTTGACCACAAAGAAGTTGACTCTTATACGATTTCTGCTGGTTATGATGGCGATGGCAATGTTGCCCGTCCAGCTACGTATGTAACACACATTACGTATTACTACACCCTTGCGCACACCGCATATGTCTCTGATACTGGAACTACTTTAAAGTCTATTGATGCTGGCCTCCAGAATGCGCCAGCTACCATCTCTTCTTATAGCTATGACCACACAGTTGATGCAGGTACAAGGCGAGTACTAGATATTGATGCCGTGACAGCTCGCCTTATGGCTGAGATTCAATCACAAGATGTTACTCAACTTTTCCCTGTTAGTGCTGCTACTCATAATGGAGACATCGCCATTACCAGGACCGCTGGAAATGACACCTACGACATTCAGCTGTTTGAGAACGGCCACTTTACTATTGATATGGCTTATATGCCAGATGGCACACCTCGTGTTGTTGATGCCGATGGCAATGCTGTTTATTTCTCAAATCATTTCAAGGATGTTGTCTATTCTTCATACCAAGATGACACCTTGCCTGTTGGTCAGTATCGAATTGAATATCTGCTTACCCCAACATCTGCAGATCCAGATCACTTTGATTCGTATCAGCATTTAAAGGTCAATCTTGTTATTGGCACAAGCGATACTTCACAGCCACCCATTACCGCAAATTGGACTCACGTATACGTGAAGCAGCCTGAGACTACTCCAGAAACGCCTGAGACTCACACTCCAGAGAAGCCTAAGCAGACTCAGAAGAAGTCACAGCTTCCTGACACTGCAGACTATTCTCAGATTGCATTGCAAGAGGCGCTTATGGGCTCTTCTGTCTCGCTGGTTTCTCTGAGCTTCTTCCTCAAGAGAAAGCTGCAGAAGTAATCTAGGAATACATGACGTTACTCTTGCCTCAAGAGTGAGAGAATACTGTCTATCAAGAGGCGAGAGGTACGTTATTTATGGCTACATATCCAGTTATTCACATAGATTCATCTGACGACAGCCGCCTTGATGTGTATGCTCGATTGACTGATAACCAGCTTCGTAATCGTCTTGACCCAACTCGCGGCGTCATGATTTGCGAGTCGCATTTTGTGATTGAAACTGCACTTGCCGCAGGCTGCAAGCCGCTTTCATTTCTTGCAAACACTTCTCATACAGGCAATATTTTACAGATTGTCGAGAAGTTCCATCCTTTGTCAGATGACGTTCCTATTTTCATTCTTCCAGATGAGCAGCTTACACAGCTTATTGGCTACAAGATGAATAGAGGAGTGCTCTGTGCCATGAGGAGACCTCAAGGCGCATCGCTAGAAGAGATCTTAAGCACGTCAAAGCATATTGCCGTTCTGGAAGATCTGGTTGACGTAAATAACGTGGGCGCGGTCTTTAGGTCAGCGGCAGCACTTAATGTAGATGCTGTTATCTTGACGGCTAAATGTGCCGACAACCTCTCAAGACGAGTTCTGCGCGTTTCTATGGGAACGGTTCTTAATGTGCCTTGGGCTCGCCTGGATGAAGAGACGACATCGCTAGATCTTATAGAAAAGCTCAAAGGTCATTCTTTTACTACGTGCGCCCTTGCGCTTACAGATTCTGCAGTGCCTTTAAATAAAGAGCTGGTAGAAGGCAAAAAAGCCGCGCTGTTCTTTGGTAGTGAAGGCTATGGACTTGATAAGAAAACTATTGAGGCTTGTGACATTACTACCATCATTCCTATGTCACATCAGGTAGATTCACTCAATGTTGCTGCATCATCTGCTGTTGCTTTTTGGGAACTTTTTGCTCGATAACTTTGGCGGAATGCCTTTAATCGCGGTACAAAAACGGCCACCTACGAGAGTGAACTGCCTCCCATTTCTTAGACACGAGAAATAGGAGGCAGTTCAAAACACACCTAAGTCAGATAATCTGTCAAAAAGACGTATACATGACGCTGAAAATACCTCTAACGCGCAGATTATCTTTATTAGGTGTGTAAAATGCCCGCATCTGAGCAGATTATCTGACTTAGGTGTGTTCCGTAGATACAGAATTTATCGATAGTTAAATTTCTTATATAAGTCTATTCATGTTTAAGCATATTAGATGAAGTTTATGCATAGAGATTCATATCAGGTAGTGTGACCGCCTAGCTGCCTGGCTATCTTGATTAGGAACATGTCGATTCTTCGGCAGAACCTACCAAAACTGCGCTATTTTGTGCGCCAGGCCTAAAAGCTGGCGCTAACACGCTATAGAATCATAATCCCCCGCATATGAACTGCCTCCCATTTCTTATATCCAAGAAATGGGAGGCAGTTTAGAATAGACGTCCGTTTAATTTTACTTATGAGACAAAGTTACTCTGCTGAAGAAGTAGAGGAGCCTTCCTCATTGGTGTTCTCAACTACTGGTGCAAAGGTATTTTCGCGCTTGAGGATATTCATGAACTCCTCGCCGGTGATTGTTTCCTTCTTTTGCAGGTAGTGAGCAATCTCATGTAGCTTGAAGCGGTTCTCTTTAAGCGTCTGGAGTGCGCGCTGGTGACCTTCTTCAACAATACGCCTAACCTCGGCATCAATCTCTTCAGCTGTTGCCTCAGAGCAGGTGAGGGAAGAGCCGCCACCAAGGTAGCGACTTTGCTGCTGACTGAGAGTAACCATGCCGAGCTTGTCAGACATGCCGTACTGCGTAACCATAGCGCGAGCAATAGCTGTTGCACGCTCAATATCGTTAGAAGCACCATTGGTCATCTCGCCAAAGATAAGCTCTTCAGCAGCGCGTCCACCACAGAGAACGGCAATCTCATCCATAGCTTGGCTCTTGCTCATCAGATAACGCTCATCGTCCTCAACCTGCATGGTAAAGCCAAGAGCCCCGCCAGTACGAGGAACAATGGTGATCTTGGTAACAGGAGCGTCGTTTTTCTGGATGGCACCAACAATTGCATGACCAGTCTCGTGATAAGCAACAACGTCCTTTTCGTGCTCAGAAAGAACAGTGTTCTTCTTCTTTGCGCCGGCAATAACAACGTCAACGGACTCGGTGAGGTCTTCAGTGGTAACACGACGACGACCAAAGCGAACAGCGCGAAGAGCTGCCTCGTTGATGATGTTTGCAAGGTCTGCGCCAGATGCGCCTGGTGTGGACTTAGCAATGATAGAGAGGTCAACACCTGGCTCCATCTTTACATCATTAGCGTGAATCTGAAGAACTGCCTCACGACCCTTAAGGTCTGGAAGCTCAACAGGAATACGGCGGTCAAAACGACCAGGACGCAGAAGTGCCTTGTCCAGAGTTTCTGGACGGTTTGTTGCTGCAAGAACAACAATACCCTTGTGGTTGTCAAAGCCGTCCATCTCGGAGAGCAGCTGGTTTAAGGTCTGCTCACGCTCGTCATTGGAGTTAAGGGAAGCATCACGGCGCTTACCAACCGCATCAATCTCGTCAATAAAGATGATGCATGGAGCCTTTTCATTTGCTTGCTTGAAGAGGTCACGGACTTTTGCAGCACCGCGTCCAACAAACATCTCAACAAACTCAGAGCCAGCAATCTGGAAGAAAGGAACGCCAGCCTCACCAGCAACTGCCTTAGCGATGAGGGTCTTACCAGTACCTGGAGGGCCTACAAGCAAGGCGCCACGAGGGCAGCGAGCACCAATCTCTTTGTACTTATCAGGAGTCTTAAGGAAGCTAACAATCTCTTGCATAGACTCTTTAGCCTCTTCTTGACCAGCTACGTCTTTAAACGTAATGCCTGTGTCTTCTCCCTTAATTTCTTTAGCACTTGAGCGACCAAGATTGCCGCCAAGACCTCCAAAGCCGCCACCAAAGTTCATGGAAGGGCCATCGTCACCCATGGCGCGTTTAAGGGATCGGTTGATAAAGTAGCCAATGCCCAAGAAGATGACAAGAGGGATTCCATACTGAATAAGGGCATAGAGCAGCATATTCGTAGAGTTGTCAGGAATAGAAGCCGAGAAATCAACTTTGTGATCTCTAAGCGTCTGAACCAGCGTTGAATCATTAGGGAACTGCGTAGTCTCAAAGACCTTCTCGGAATCTCCAGAGCCAGTTGTGAACCTAATGTTTCTGCTGCCCGTATTAAGGTCCACCTTGGTAACTTCATTATTGTCAACCTTGTTAAGGAACTCACTGTACGAGACAGTTTGTACCTGTTGACGCAGAAGTCCTGGTAATAATGTGTTGCTAAGCAGGAGATATACAAAGATGGCTACCGCAATATAGAGTAGCATCGACATAGATCTACGGTGCTTGTTATCGTTATTTGCCATACACGTCCCTTTACCTGTTTGGCTCAAATGTGATATGAGCTCACTTAGATATTGGAATTGTTTTACCCAATCTACATTTTTTATTTCTATAAAAATTTAAAATTTGGATTCCGCATAATTTGTTAAAAACGGTTTAAGCGTGTGTATTACTTAGTTCAATGAGTGCAAGACGTGGTAGTATTACTTACACAAGCTGTGATGAGGACAGTAGCTGGGTAGCGCAAATCTCAAGCGAGCGGAGTTGGTGGAAGTCCGCATTTGCGTCCGTGTGAACATCACCTCGGAGCTGCAGTTCAAACGTACAGGTTTTTGTACTAGTAGATGCTGCCGGAAATGGTCGCCGTGACAGGCCAGCCGAGTAAACGGACATATCCGTCGCTGGGTGGTTACAACGAAGTGTATTGTGGCGCTTCGTCCCAGCTGTGAGGGACGGGCGCTTTATTTGTGCCCAGAAAGGTTGTGCTTGATGGCAAACGAGTACAAAAAGACCACCAACCTGCCAAATACAGGCTTTCCTATGCGCGCATCACTTGCGCAGAACGAGCCTCAGCGTTTGGCTGATTGGGACCAAAACAACGTCTATGAGCTCCTGCTGAAGAAGAATGAGGGACATGACAAGTTTGTCCTTCATGATGGACCTCCTTATGCAAACGGTCCAATTCACCTGGGTCACGCACAGAATAAGATTTCCAAGGACATCATCAACCGCTATAAGGCTATGCAGGGCTTCCAGACTCCTTATGTTCCTGGTTGGGACTGCCACGGTCAGCCAATCGAGCACAAGGTTGAGCAGATGCTTGGCACAGAGAAGTTCAATCAGTTATCTACCGAGAAGATCCGTGAGCTTTGCCGCAAGATGGCGGTTGAGCAGGTAGATACTCAGCGTCAGGGCTTTAAGCGCCTTGGTGTGTTGGGTGAGTGGGACAATCCTTATCTCACTTACGTCAACGATTACGACGCAACTGATGTTGAGATCTTCAAGGCAATCTACGACAAGGGCTCTGTGTATAGAGGTACCAAGCCTGTTCACTGGTGTACTCATGACCACACAGCTCTTTCTGAGGCAGAGATTGAGTATCACGATGTCACCTCTACTGCAATCTTTGTTCGCTTTGAGCTTACTACTGTTCCTGAGGGTCTTGAGGCTTACGCAGGTAAGACTTGGGTAGACATCTGGACTACAACTCCATGGACAATGCCTGCTGACGAGGCAGTTATTCTGCACCCTGAGGCTAACTATGTTGCTCTTGAGCTTCCTGATGGACACGTGGAGATTGTTGCTGAGGCTCTTGCAGAGAAGGCTGCTGCCAAGTTTGGCTATACCGATTGGAAACTTGCTCAGGACGCAGAAGGTAATACTTGGAAGAAGACTGGCGTTGAGCTTGCCGGCAATGAGTACAAGCAGCCAATCTTTGGCGATCTTGGCAACACTGGTAAGTTTATCTACGCAGAGTACGTTACCCTTGACGATGGTACCGGTGTTGTTCACTCCGCGCCTGGTCACGGTGTAGACGACTATAACGCTGGTGTTCGTTTTGATATCCCTCAGACCATGCCTGTAGATGATGACGGCCACTTCTTCAAGGGTGACGGTCAGGGCACTGGTGGCCCCTTCTCTGGTATGGAGGTCAATGAGGCTAACCCTGTCATTGTTCAGTGGCTCAAAGACCGTGGTACGCTCATTCTTGCAGAGGAGATTACCCACAGCTATCCACACTGCTGGCGTTGTAAAGAGCCTGTTATCTTCCGTGCAACAAGTCAGTGGTTTGTCTCCATGGATAAGACTGGTCTGCGTCAGCAGGCAGCAGAGGAGCTTACAAAGGTTAAGTTCTATCCTGCAAATGCCGTTAAGCGTATTGGCTCCATGGTTGAGGGCCGCCCTGACTGGTGTATTTCCAGGCAGCGTAACTGGGGTGTTCCAATCCCTGCCTTCACCTGCGAGGATTGTGGTGAGACCGTCATTAATGATCAGACTCTTGACGCTGTCATTAAGCTTTTCCGCGAGAAGGGCTCTGATGCTTGGTTCACCGACGATCCTAAGACCTATTTAGGCAACGCTTGCGTCTGTCCTAAGTGCGGTGGCCATAACCTCAAGGCTAACAAGGACATTCTGGACGTTTGGTGGGATTCTGGTGTTTCTCACACTGCTGTTTGCAAACACCGTCCAAACCTCAAGTTCCCAGCTGATATGTATCTTGAGGGCTCCGACCAGCATCGTGGCTGGTTCATGAGTTCTCTTATGACTTCTGTTGGTGCTTACGGTGTTGCTCCTTACAAGTCTGTTGTTTCACAGGGCTTTACCCTTGATGGTCAGGGTCGCAAGATGAGTAAGTCTCTGGGCAACGTCATTGATCCAAACGCCGTTTGCGCTGAGCGCGGTGCAGACGTCCTGCGTCTTTGGGTTGCTTCTGTTGATACTTCAACTGACGTTCCTTGCGATGACGCTATTCTTTCTCAGGTAGGCGACGCATATCGTAGGTTCAGAAATACCCTGCGCTTCCTTCTTGGAGAGCTTGAGGGTCAGTTTGATCCTGCTACTGATGCAGTTGCTGTGGCTGACCTTGAAGAGTACGACCGTCTTGTTCTTGCCCGTATGTGTGAGGTTCATGCTGCAGTCACCGAGGCTTACGAGGGATATCGCTTCAACAATGTCTTCCGTACCCTCTACGATTACATAATTGAGCTTTCCAACGGCTACTTGAACGCAACTAAGGACCGCATGTACTGCGATGCTGCAGATTCTGCAACACGCCGTAGTGCTCAGACCGTCTGGGCAGAGATTCTTTCCATGCTTGTTCATGACCTGCAGCCAATTCTGGTTTACACCACCGACGAGGCTATGCAGTTCCTGCCAGAGTCTATGCGTGACGGTCAGAAGTACGCCGCTCTTCTCGACTGGTATAAGGCTCCTATGACCACCGAAGAGTACACCTCACTGCTTCCTGCATATCAGGTACTGGTTGATGCTCGCGCCGCCTACACCAAGGCATACGAGACAGCTCTTGAGGCGGGCGTAGTTACCGAGAAAACCACGCAGGCCACACGTGCAGAAGTAACACTTACCGCTGAGCAGGCCGCATCCATTTCTCATGCTGGCCTTGACTTTGCTGAGGCATTTGTCTGCTCTGAGGTTACCGTCTCCGAAGGTTCTGAGCTGAGCGTAAGCGTCTATCCTGCAAACGGCGAGCGCTGCGACCGTTGCTGGAACTATCGCGAGCTTGGTGAAGATCACCTTTGCCACCGCTGCCACGACGTTGTTGCGTAAATGAACACTGACCAGCAGCAACATACAACTCACACACTAGTGACCCGCCTTGCAGTTCTCTGCGGGGCGGGCGCTGTTGCCTGTGTGCTTGACCAGGTAACCAAGCTCTGGGTACGAACCTCAATTTCAGAGGGAACCGCAGTACCTTTTATCCCAGGTGTTATGGAGCTCTTCCACGTAAGTAATACCGGTGCAGCGTTTTCTGTAGGCTCTGGAAACGCCCTCTTTTTTGTGGCTCTCACTGCCGTGGTCATAGTCGCTCTTGTGGGCTTTGTAGTTCGCGAGAAAAACCTCCCGTTGCCGGTTATTGCGCTTTTGGGAGGCGTTGCAGGCGGCGGAATTGGTAACGCTATCGACCGTGTTTTGTATGGTCAGGTTACTGATTTCTTTGCTACAACGTTTATCAACTTTGCCGTGTTTAATGTGGCAGATGTTTTTGTAACCTGCGGCATCCTTATTGCTTTTGTGTACTGGATAATCTGGGACAAAAAGCAGCAGGGTAGTGGCAATGAATGAGCGTATTGTTGACATATTAGTTGGACCAGAAGGGGACGGCGTCAGATTAGATGCGTTCCTTTCTGCCCAAGATACGCTTCCTTCAAGAAGTGCCTGCGCAAAGCTGGTAGAAGAGGGAAGAGTAACCATCAACGCTACGCTGGCTACCTCTAAGTCAGAAAAACTTATGTTGGGCGATAGACTTTTGGTATCGCTTCCAGATGCAGAGCCTCAAACAGGGCTTTTGCGTCCAAATCCAGATATTCCTCTTGATATTCGCTTTGAGGATCAGTACCTCATAGTGCTTTCAAAGCAGATAGGCCTGGTTTGTCATCCATCTCCAGGTCACGTTGATGACACTCTGGCGAACGCCCTGGTTGCACACTGTGGCTACGAGCACCTAGGAATGCTTCAGGGAGAAGAACGTCCCGGTATTGTGCATCGTCTTGATATGGACACCTCTGGTCTTATGCTGGCAGCAAAATCTGACGAGGCGCAAAAGGCTCTTCAGGACCTCATTAGGCTGCGCGTGCTTGACCGTCGCTACATTGTGCTGGTACAAGGCTATGTTGCCCACGATTCTGGCACTATTGAAACGGGTATTGCCCGCTCAACGCGAGACCGCCTCAAAATGACTGTATCAGACGCGCCCGGCGCACGAGAAGCCATTACCACTTTCAGAACGCTTGAGCGCTTTGAGGCAGGAAGAAAAGGCGAGGGTTACTCGCTTCTTGAGTGCCACCTCTATACAGGTCGCACGCACCAGATCAGAGTTCACATGCGCCACATTGGTCATCCTGTTGTCGGCGATCAGCTCTACGGTAAAAAAGATACAAGCCTTAACCTTGGACTTAACAGGCAGTTTTTACACTCCTGGCACGTTCAGTTTGAGCACCCTTTTACGGGCGAGAATATCGTGCTAGCAGATACACTACCAAAAGACCTGCAAGAAGCCCTTATTTCTCAGAGCACTATGTCTATGGGAAGGACTTCTGTAGGAGAAGAGATTTGTCCTCAATTGTTTAAAGCTTAATTTCACGTTCAGGTCTATTTCGGCTAAACTAATACCTTAGTAAGTTTTACTTTTTGTTGTAGGTGCAGCTTGAGTTTTGGCTGTTGATATGAGCTTAGGGATGTTATATGCCATTGCAATTTAACAGACTCGGTATCACACCAATTGTTGTTTTTAACTTTATCATCTGGCTTTTCTTTACACTCGCATACTTTTATCAGATTGTGTACATTCTTCGTGTCTTAGTTAAAGGCGAGGTAAAGCTTCCAGAGGCAAAAAAGCAGCACCGCTATGCCTTCTTTATTGCTGCTCACAATGAAGAGCCAGTTATTGGCAACCTTGTCAGATCCATTCTTTCTCAGGATTATCCTCGAGAGCTGATGGATGTCTTTGTTGTTGCAGACGCCTGTACCGATAAAACAGCTGAAGAAGCAAGAAAAGCTGGAGCAATTACATGGGAGCGTAATGACCTTGCTCGTAAAGGTAAGAGCTGGGTTATGGATTACGGCTTTGATCGCATCCTTAATGAGTACGGCGACAAATACGAGGCATTCATTATTATGGACGCCGATAACCTGGTTTCTCCAAGCTACTTAAAAATTATGAATCAGGCTTTTGATGCAGGATATCTTGTATGCACCAGCTACAGAAACTCAAAGAATTTTGATTCCAGCTGGGTAAGCTCTGCATACGCAACCTGGTTTATGCGCGAGGCAAAGTTCTTGAATAATGCCCGTATGATGATGGGTACCAGCTGCGCTGTTTCTGGTTCCGGCTGGATGGTTTCTTCTCGCATTATTAAAGGTATGCATGGATGGGATTTCCACACCCTCACCGAGGATATTCAATTCTCCACCTTCTGCAGCGCTCACAATATTCAAATTGGCTATGCACCTGCAGAATTCTTCGATGAGCAGCCTTTGACCTTCAAGGCATCGTGGACACAACGTATGCGTTGGACAAAAGGCTTCTACCAGGTGTTCTTCTCGTACGGCTTTGATCTTATTAAGGGTATTTTTAAAGGTCAGTTTGCTTCATACGATATGCTCATGACCATTGCGCCAGGCATGATTTTGACACTGCTTTCAGCCTTTATTAATGGTACTTACATGCTAGTTGGCTATTTGAGCCACGGCTTCGTTGCTACTGACGCAGAGATTGCTATGAGTGTGGGATCTTTGGTCATGACGGTCTTCTCGATGTATGTGGTCTTCTTTATTCTGGCGCTTATTACCACCATCTCGGAGTACAAGCATTTCCATGTAAAGAAGAAATGGCGTATTTTTACCAATCTCTTCACGTTCCCTATTTTTATGATGACGTATATCCCAATTACCGTTGCGGCTTTGTTTAAAAAGGTTGAGTGGGTTCCTACAAAACATGACATTGCTGTTAACTTTGAGGATGTTATTGCTTCAAGTGGGAGTTCAAATTAAATAATTAACTCCACTGGTGGTACAATGCCAAAACACGTTGAGCATGACCGGTAGGTCAGGAGGGAGCCAAAAACAATGGCAAAGTTCTTCGAAGGCGAATCACACACATTTTCTGAGTACCTTTTGGTTCCTGGCTATTCATCAGCTGAGAATATCCCTGCAAATGTTTCTTTGAAGACTCCTCTTGTTAAGTTTAAACGTGGCGAGAAAAGCGCAATTGAGCTCAATATTCCTATGGTATCTGCAGTAATGCAGTCAGTTTCTGGTCCTCGTTTGGCAATTGCTTTGGCCCAGCAGGGCGGCATTGCCTTTATTTATGGCTCTCAGTCCGCTGAGGATGAGGCTCAGATGGTTCGCGAGGTTAAGAGCTACAAGGCAGGCTTTGTTGTCTCCGATTCAACTCTTACTCCAGAAATGACCCTTGGTGAGGTGCTTGACCTTAAAGAGAAGACTGGTCACTCCACCATGCCTGTCACTGATGACGGCACTTCTCGCGGTAAGCTCGTAGGTATTGTTACCTCTCGTGATTATCGTCCTTCTCGCGATGATCGCTCTAAGCTTGTTTCTGAGTTTATGACCCCAGCTGATAAGCTTATTACCGCAGCTGAGGATACGACCCTCAAAGAGGCAAATGACATTATCTGGGACAACAAGCTCAACACCCTTCCTGTTGTCGATAAGAACGGCCACCTGGTTAGCCTTGTATTCCGCAAGGATTATGATTCCCACAAGTCTGCTCCAGATGAGCTTCTTGATGACTCTAAGCGTTACATGGTTGGCGCTGGTATTAATACTCGTGACTATGAGACTCGCGTTCCTCTGCTTGTTGAGGCAGGCGCTGATGTTTTGTGCATCGACTCTTCTGAGGGTTACTCCGAGTGGCAGAAGCGCACCCTTGAGTGGGTTCGTGCAACCTACGGTGATTCCGTCAAGATTGGTGCTGGCAACGTTGTAGACGCTGAGGGCTTCCGCTTCCTGGCAGAGGCTGGCGCTGACTTTATCAAGATTGGTATCGGCGGCGGTTCTATCTGCATTACTCGTGAACAGAAGGGTATTGGCCGTGGTCAGGCTACTTCTGTTATTGATGTTGCTCGCGCTCGCGATCAGTACTTTGAGGAGACTGGCGTCTATATTCCAATCTGCTCTGACGGCGGAATTGTCTACGATTACCACATGACCCTTGCGCTTGCTATGGGTTCTGACTTTATGATGCTTGGTCGTTACTTTGCTCGCTTTGATGAGAGCCCATCAGATCGCGTTATTGTCAACGGCTCCTACATGAAGGAGTACTGGGGCGAAGGCTCTGCTCGTGCTCGCAACTGGCAGCGCTATGACCTTGGTGGCAACAAGCGCGGCCTTTCCTTTGTCGAGGGCGTTGACTCGTATGTTCCTTACGCAGGCCCTCTGAAGGACGGCGTCGAGGCTTCACTTCTGAAAGTCAAGTCCACTATGTGCAACTGTGGTGCTCTTGATATTCCAGAGCTTCGCGATAAGGCAAAGATTACGCTTGTCTCTTCAACTTCAATTGTTGAGGGTGGCGCACACGACGTCTTGCTGAAAGACTCAAACCAGCAGGTCAGTTACAATTTCCGTTCGTAGCTCACAGGATTTATGGACTACTGGCGTCACCAAGTATTTTGCTTGGTGACGCATCGCTATAAGAAAGGGGAACTCGTGGAAAACGAGGAAGTACAGAACGTAACCGATACAGGTGATTTTCCTGCCTACGACGCTGAGGCCATTGAAACTAAGTGGCAGCGCGTCTGGGAAGAGCAGAATCTTTACAAGACAGAAGAGGACAGCTCAAGGCCTAAAAAATACGTTCTAGAGATGTTCCCTTATCCTTCGGGCGATCTTCACATGGGTCATGCTCGTAACTACACCATTGGTGATGCTATGGCTCGTCAGGCCCGTATGCGTGGTTTTGATGTCTTGCATCCAATGGGCTTTGATGCCTTTGGTCTTCCTGCAGAAAACGCTGCTATTAAGCACAATACTCAGCCTTCTGTGTGGACTCATAAAAATATTGACCAGGCTGTAAAGACTATGTTCCGCATGGGCTTTGCTTACGACAAAGACCGCATGTTTAACACCTGCGACCCCGAGTACTACAAGTGGGGTCAGTGGATCTTCCTTAAGATGCTTGAGAAGGGCCTGGTATATCGCGCAACAAGCCCTGTTAACTGGTGCCCTAACGATAAGACCGTTCTTGCAAACGAGCAGGTAGTTAACGGTAAATGTTGGCGTTGTGGCGCAGTTCCAGAGAAGCGCGAGCTCTCCCAGTGGTACCTGCGCATCACTGACTACGCTCAGGAGCTCCTTGATGACCTTGATCAGCTTGAGGGCTGGCCAGAGCGTGTTCGCGCCATGCAGGCAAACTGGATTGGTCGCTCCGAGGGCGCAGAGATTGACTTTACCTTGGCAGACACTGATGGTGTCACGCCAACCGACACAAAGATGACCGTCTTTACCACTCGTGCAGATACCATCTATGGCTGTACCTTCATGCTGCTTCCACCAGAGTCTAAGCTTGCCGCTGAGCTGGTAGGGGATTCAGAGTACAAGGCTGCCTTTGACGCTCTTCATGAGGAAGCCGTAAAGGTTTCTTCCATTGATCGCCAGGGCACCGATCGCGAGAAACACGGTGTATTCACGGGCCGTTACGCAATTAATCCTGTTACCGGACAGACCGTACCAATTTGGGTTGCTGACTACGTCCTTCTCGACTATGGTACTGGCGCTGTTATGGGTGTTCCATCTGGCGATAAACGCGACTTTGACTTTGCAAAGAAGTACGATCTGCCTATTGTTCCTATCATCTGTGAAGAGGGAACTGATGTCTACGAGGAGCTCAAGGGAGTTTCTGATTACAAGGTAACCTCTGTTGACTGGGACGGACCAATGGATACCGTGGGTATTCTTGTTCAGTCTGGTCCTTTTACTGGTCTCCGTGGTGGTAAACATTCCGAGGCAGAAGAGGCTGTTGTTGCCTATCTGACTGAGCACAACGTTGGTCGCAGAACTGTCCAGTTCCGTCTTCGTGACTGGCTCATTTCCAGGCAGCGTTATTGGGGCAACCCAATCCCTATGATTCACTGCGATTGCTGCGGTGACGTTCCTGTTCCTTATGATCAGCTTCCTGTCATGCTTCCAGATAATCTTGATTTGGCAGCAGGAGACACGCTTGCTGAGTGCAAGGAGTTTGTAGAGACCACCTGCCCTCAGTGCGGAAAGCCTGCAAAGCGTATCACTGACACCATGGACACCTTTACCTGTTCCAGCTGGTACTATCTGCGCTACTGCGATCCTCACAACACCGAGCTTCCTTTCTCCAAAGAGTCTGTTGACCGTTGGATGCCGGTAGATAACTACATTGGCGGCATCGAGCACGCAATTCTGCACCTTCTGTATTCTCGCTTCTTTACTAAGGTCCTCCGTGACCTGGGTATGATTGACATCGACGAGCCATTTAAGAACCTGATGACTCAGGGCATGGTCAAGGATGAGCACGGCGACACCATGTCAAAGTCAAAGGGTAACGTGGTACCTCCAAGCTCTGTTATTGAGCCTTATGGTGCAGATACTATGCGCCTTGCTATTCTCTTTGTTGCTCCACCAGAGAAGGATTTTGACTGGGACGAGAAGGTCGTTGCAGGTGCAAACCGCTTTATCAAGCGCGCCTGGCGTGTGGTATGGGAACTCTCTCGTACTGCTGATGCTTCTGCCGTACTCGACCACACCACCTTGGACCCTCAGTCACTTGAGCTCAACCGTGTTCTCAATGCCATGGGAATCCGCTGCACCACTGAGTTTGATAAGGGCCAGTTCAACACCGCAATTTCTGCAGTAATGGAGCTGGTTAATGCAGCAAGTGCCTATATCAACGAGGTTCCTGCAGAGTCCAGAGATGCAGCACTTTGCTACAAGGTTGCAAATGACGTTGTAGCTATGCTGGCTCCAATCATTCCTCACTGGGCAGAGGAGCTCAGCCATGAGGCTCTGGGCAAGAACACTCCTGTCTATCATCAGCCATGGCCAGAGTTTGATCCTGAGCAGGCAAAGAGCAATACCGTAGAGATTGCTGTTCAGCTCAAGGGTAAGGTCCGCGCTCGTATTGAGGTTTCTGCCGATGCTTCTGAGGAAGAACTCACTGCGGCTGCAACTGAGGCTATTGCCGATCAGCTTGAGGGCAAAGAGATTAGAAAAGTTATTGTAGTTAAGGGACGACTTGTGAATATCGTTGCCTAACAGCAAAAACACTTGACGAGAAGCCCTTTATCTCGTAAGATATCTCTAAACGTAGTTGTTATTAGTTGGAAGTGGGGTTGAGTTTTGACCCCGCTTCCTTTCTGTATGTAGATGAGGAGGTCAAATGCAAAACGAAGGTGCAACAAAGAAAATCTTGTCCGCACTAGAGCAGGCTGCACTCAATCACCACATTGATATTGTTGATGTTGAGATTGTTGGTTCTTCTAAGAATCCTGTGGTCAGAGTAAGAATTGACCATGATGATCAGACAGCAGAGACCATTTCTCTTGATGAGGTTGCTCAGGAAACATCGTGGATCTCAGATACCATCGATGAGCTTGATCCTTTCCCAGCATCATTTACCTTGGAGGTTTCTTCTCCAGGCATGGCACGTCCACTTCGTCGTGCAAAAGACTTTGAGCGCTTTGCGGGAGAAGAGATTCAGCTTCAGACTACTGCCACAGAGGGACGCCGTAAATTTACGGGCAAACTCTTGGGCATTGAGGGTACAACTATCTCAATTCAGACAGAAGATGAGGTCTGTACTGTTGATTTGTCTGAGTTAAAGAAGTGCGTTATTAAACCAGTTTTTGATTTCTCGGCCTCAGCCAAGAAGTAGATAGAGAGGATTATTCATGGCATCTGAAATGATGGAAGCTTTGATGTTGCTTTGCCAGGAGAAGCACATCGATGAGTTGTATCTGCTGGATCGTTTGGAGCAGTCTCTGGCAAAAAGCTATGCTGACGTCCTTCATCTTGATTTTGGCGCCCGTGTCACCATTGATAGGGCTACTGGCCGTGTCTATGTCTACGAGCTTGTCCCTAAGGGTGAGCCAGATGAGGAGACTGGTGAGTATACAGAGTTTGACGAGGTAGACGTAACTCCTCCAGATACCAGCCGTATTGCTGCACAGCATGCTAAGGCAGAGATTAAGACCCTTGTGCGCAATGCCGCCCGTGCTCAGATTTATGATGAGTTCCGTGGCCGCATTGGTGACATCATCACAGGTACTGTTCTTCAGTCCACTCCTGATTTCACCATCATTAAGATTCGTGAGGGTGTTGAGGCAGAGCTTCCACACTTTGATCAGCGTCGTTTCCCTGATGAGCGCGATGAGCGTCCAGCAGGCGAGCGTTACCTTCACAACCAGCGCATTAAAGCAATTATCGTAGACGTTCGCGATCCTAATGCAACTCAGCCAGCAGTTCGTGGTGAGCGTCAGCGTCCACCAATTGTTGTTTCTCGTACCCATCCAGATCTTATCCGTCGTCTCTTTGAGCTTGAGGTTCCAGAGGTTTATGACGGTGTTGTAAGCATCCGCTCTATTGCTCGTGAGGCAGGTGTTCGTTCCAAGATTGCTGTTTCTTCCGTTGACGAGCGCCTTGATCCAGTTGGTGCTTGCGTTGGTCCTAAGGGCAGCCGTGTTCGCACCGTAGTTTCTGAGCTCCGTGGAGAGCGCGTTGACGTTGTGCCTTGGTTTGACGATGCTGCTCGTTGCGTTGCATCGGCACTTTCACCTGCACGCGTTTCTCGCGTTATTGTTGATGGCGCTACGGGACACGCAACCGTTATTGTTCCTGATGACCAGCTGTCTTTGGCTATTGGTAAAGAGGGCCAGAACGCTCGTCTTGCTGCTCGCCTGACTGGTCTTCACATTGACATCAAGAACGAGTCCCTTGCGGCAAGCATTTTGAACAACCTTCCTGAGGTTGTTGAAGAGACTGTTGACGAGGAAGAGATTGCTCATCGTTGCAAGTATGTGAGCCCCAACGGAACTCCTTGCCGCAATATGGCAAGACCTGGCTCTGATTTCTGCGGCATTCATGATGACATGGAGAATGCAGAGATTTCTTCCGATCCAGACTCACTGATCTAGGCAACTACCTGTAACTATCCCGTCAACCGGAAGGTTTTCATATATGGCAAAAATGCGTGTACATGACCTTGCCAAAGAATATGGTATGCAGAGCAAAGAATTGCTCGAGCACCTTGCGGACATGAAGATTCCTGCAAAGTCTGCTTCTTCTACGCTTGAAGATGCATATATTTCTATTGTTCGTAAGAAACTCCAGCCTATTATGGAGGCTCGCGCCGCTGAAATCGCAGCTCAGAAGGCTGCCGAGGAAGAGGCTGCTGCCAAAGAGGCAAAGGCTGCTGCAGAGGTAGCAGAGGCTGAGCGACTTGCTGCAGAGGCAAGGCGTGAAGCTGAGCGTGCTGAAGAAGAGAAGAAGCGCGCAAAAGAAGAGGCTGCTCGTAAGAAAGAAGAGGAGCGCCGCCGCGCTGAGGAAGAGAAGAAGCGTCTTGAGGCCGAAGAGGCTGAGCGTAATCGCGTAAAGGACACCGCTCCTAAGGCCGCTCCTTCTTTCAATAACTTGCTTGATCAGATTGCTCAGCAGGAAGAGGTTTTGAAACAGCAGGCTGCAGAGTCTGCTGCTCAGAAGAAGGCCGAGAAGGGACCAAGAAATCACGCTCGCGCTAATGCAAGCGAGGCAAGTGGCGCTCCTTCTCGTCATAACTTCAAGAATGAGCGCGATGACGCCTCCATGTCTGATGAGCGTCCAAACGGCAAACGCAAGAAGAATCGTCGCGGCGGAGATGACGGAGAAGACCGTTATAGCCGTATGGCCCGTGAGGCTGAGGCTTACAACAGAAGCCGTGTTTTGGATGAGGCTCGTGTTGCTATTGAAGAGGCAAGCCGTGAGTCCACTGGCCGCCGTAAAAAGCGTAAAGAGCGTCGTCAGAAGCAGGCTGCAGAGGCTGCTATGGAGCAGCGTATTGAGGAAGCACTTGCAAATGACCAGGATATTTCCCAGCTTGATACTGTAAAGGTTCCTCAGGGCTCTACTGTCTCTGAACTTGCTGAGCTTCTTGGCGTTCCTGCAAATGACATCATTAAGCGCCTGTTCCTGCTTGGCAACCCTCTGACGCTTACCGAGACCATGTCCGATGAGCTTATTGAGATTGTTGCTGATGACCTTGGTCGTCAGATTAAGATCATGTCCAAGGAAGAGGAGAATTCCTTCACCTTCTACGATGATCCTAAGGACTTGAAGCCACGTCCTCCAGTAGTTACCGTCATGGGTCACGTTGACCACGGTAAGACATCACTTCTGGACGCAATCCGTCACACTGGCGTTGCAGCTGGCGAGGCCGGCGGCATTACACAGGCAATCGGTGCATCTCAGGTCACCATTAACGGCCGTGAGATTACCTTCATCGATACCCCAGGTCACGAGACCTTTACCGCTATGCGTGCTCGTGGTGCAAAGGTTACCGATATTGTCATTCTGATTGTTGCTGCAGACGACGGCGTTATGCCTCAGACCATTGAGTCTATTAACCACGCAAAGGCTGCTGGCGTTCCAATTGTTGTTGCTGTCAACAAGATTGATAAGCCAGGCGCAGATCCTACCCGCGTTCGTCAGGAGCTCACCGAGTATGGTGTTATTCCTGAGGAGTGGGGCGGACAGAACATGTTTGTTGACATCTCCGCTAAGCAGAATTTGGGCATCGACGATCTTCTCGAGACCATTCTTTTGCAGGCAGATGTCCTTGAGCTGAAGGCAAACCCAGACACCTTTGCTTCTGGTAACGTTCTTGAGGCTAAGCTTGACCGTGGTCGTGGTTCTGTTGCTACTGTTTTGGTTACACGCGGTACACTCCACATCGGCGATGCTCTTGTTGCTGGTATGGCCTTTGGCCGCGTCCGTGCAATGCTTGATCCTAAGGGCAACGCAGTCACTACCGCAGGTCCTTCTGACGCAGTTGAGATTCTTGGTCTGCAGACCGTTCCTGGCGCAGGCGATGAGTTCCGTGTCTTCCAGGAGGAGCGCGACGCTCGTGAGCTTGCTGATCAGCGTGCCCTTAAGGCTCGTATTGAAGAGCAGAACCGTGTTAAGCACGTTACCCTTGAGAACCTCTTTGACACCATGGCTGACCGTGACGTCAAGGAACTCAACCTCATCATCAAGGCTGATGTTCAGGGCTCCATCGAGGCTCTCCAGGACTCCCTGGACAAGATGGACCAGTCCGAGGTTCGTATCAGCACCATTCACTCTGCTGTTGGTGGAATCACCGAGACCGACGTTGTTCTCGCCGATGCATCCAACGCAATCATCATTGGCTTTGGCGTCCGTCCAGATGCAAAGGCCAAGCTTGCTGCAGAGCGCGTAGGCGTTGAGATCAGAACCTATAGCGTCATCTACAAGGCAATCGAAGAGATTGATGCTGCTCGTATTGGTATGCTTAAGCCAACTGAGCAGGAAGTTCAGACTGGCGTTGCTGAGGTCCGCGATACCTTCAAGGTTCCTAAGGTTGGTATTGCTGCAGGCTGCATGATTTCTGAGGGCGAGATTTCTCGCGACGATAACATCCGCCTCATTCGTGACGGCTTTGTTGTCTATGACGGAAAGATTGCATCGCTCAGGCGCTTCAAAGACGACGTTAAGAGCGTTAAATCCGGCTATGAATGCGGTATTGGCCTTGAGAACTTCCAGGACATCAAGCCTGGCGACCAGCTTGAGGGCTATCGCATTGAGCAGGTGGCTCGTACCGAGTAAGAAGGGACAGCATGAAACAGAATCAGTTTTCTCGTCGTACTAATGAGATTGCTCGAGAAAAGCTCAGCTGGATCCTTTTGTTTGAAATTTCTGACCCTGATCTCCAGCTTGTGACCGTCACAAGCTGTGAGGTCTCGGTTGATAAGTCCTTTATGCGCGCGTATGTAAGCTGTGAGCCTGATCGCTACGAGAAGGTCCTTGCAGCTCTCAAGCGCGCAAAGGGCAGGATTCGCTCGCTTTTGGGTCATGCGTTGAACTGGCGCGTAACTCCTGAGCTTGATTTCAAAATTGATACCACTACCGATGAGGCTGAACGCATTGCTCAGGCACTTGAGGTAGTTCCACCAACTCTTGGTGTCGAGAAAGACGAGTTTGGATACCCTCTAGCTTCTGATGAAGAGAATTCTGACGAGGAGGCGTAAGTAAGTGACGTCACTGAATACAAAAGTCAGTCGTCCAGAGTTTGACGAGGTTATAGCTCTGATTGAGCAGGCCTCGTCAATCGTTGTTTGCGCACATACTTCTCCTGACGGAGATGCTATTGGCTCTGGATTAGCACTTTCTTCCATTATTCAGAGAAGATGGCCTAGCAAAACTGTCACTAATCTTTTGGCAGATGCTGATGGGGAAGTACCACGTATTTACAAGTTTCTTGATGGTACTGACAGTTTTGTGCCTGCAAATAAGTACGAGGGTACTCCAGACCTTTTTATCTGCGTAGACCTATCTACTGCAGGTCGCTTAGCTGATGCAGAAGCACTGATGGAGCGCTCCAAGACAGTGGCGGTGCTTGACCATCACCCCTATAACAACGTGTATTGGAATGCAGGGCTCGTACGTCCTGATGCAGCGGCAACCGGTGTCATTATCACCGAGTTTGCCTGTCATTTGGGCGCAGAGCTTGTTCCCTCAGAGGCACAATGCCTTATGTGTGCTCTGGTAACTGATACTGGTCGTTTCCAGTACCAAAACGCTGACGGCGAGGCTTTTGAGGTTGCAAGTTTGCTGGTAGAAGCAGGTGCTTCTCCATCTCAGATTGCGCTTCATGTCTACCAGAGTGATCGCTTGGCCTATCTTCACCTTGCCGCAAAGGTTATGGGTCGTATTCGCACCTTTGGTGAGGGTCGCGTTGCTTACAGCTACGTCACCACCGCAGATCTTTCTGCATCAGGCGTTCCTCTTGCCGAGATGGATGGCCTGGTAGACATTGTGCGTTGCGTTGAGGGAACAGAAATTGCCCTCTTCCTCAAAGAGGTTGACGGCGGAAAAGTTCGTGGCAACCTGCGCTCCAAGTCCAAACTTGATATTTCCGGCGTAGCTCGCCAAATGGGTGGCGGCGGACATACTGCTGCTGCAGGCTTTACTGCTGAAGGTACCATTGACGACGTATTTACTCAGATAGTCCCTCTGCTCATTGATCTTCTCGCGCTTGACAAGGAGTCATAGGTGAAGCGAGGAGCAAGTGGAATTAACGCACTTATTGCAGTTGACAAGCCGCTTGGCTTAACCAGCCATGACGTGGTATCTCGCGTTCGTCGCGCATTTGGCGAGAAACGCGTGGGACACGCAGGCACTTTGGACCCTAACGCAAGCGGCGTGCTGGTAGTGGGCATTGGCCTTGCCACAAAGTTGTTGGGCCTTCTGACGCTTGACCGCAAGGGGTATGTAGCCGACATTTCGTTTGGAGCTCGCACCTCAACTGATGATGCAGACGGTGAGGTTGTGGCCACAGCCCCTGTACCTGCAGAGTTGCGTGAGGAAGAGTTTGCTCGTGTGGCCTGCGCAAAGTTGGTGGGCACCATAGATCAGCTGCCACCAGCGGTTTCCGCAATCTCTGTTGATGGCAAACGTGCCTATCAGCTTGTTCGTGAAGGCAAAATGCCAGAACTAACAGCACGTAGAGTCTCTATTTACGACGCTACGCTTTTAGCGGTACATGCGCCTTCTGTTGAGGATGAATCACTGGTGTGGACGGTTGCTTTTGATGTTTCTAAAGGCACCTATATCAGAAGTATTGCTCGAGACTTGGGTCAATCTCTTGGCACAGAGGCTCATATTGGTGGACTAAGAAGGACGTTCTCTGGTCCCATTACGCTTGGTAGCTGTGCTTTATTAGAAGAGCTTGAACAAAGCCCAGATCAAGTGCTTGAAGCCAAACGCCTTAATCCAACTGAGGTTCTTGGTTATCCGGTGCACAGGCTGACTGGAGCAGAATACAAATGTGTTGAGGTTGGAAAGCGTTTTGGTATTCCAGAAGATCTTTCTGAGGTTGCTCATAACTCGCTGGTCAGCCTTGTGTGGAATGATGCTCTTGTGGGAATTTGGACAAGGCAAGGTTCTTGTCTAGTCTGCCAGACCAACTTCTCTCAAGGTATTTTGTGTAAGTAAGGACGCACGTGAACAAGGTAGAGCGCATAAGAGAATCCGTTTTGTATGAAAGTCATCTGCCGGCTCCGCTTGAGCTTGGTGACGCTGACTTTTATACACTGCGTTCTGACTGCTACGGGCAGCCTTGCGTGTGCGTGCTTGGTGTCTTTGACGGTCTCCATGAGGGTCACCAGGGGCTTCTCGCCAGTGCAAAGAAAGACGCCGCAGCTCGCAATGTGCCACTTGTTGCTGTGACGTTTCTGCCCGATCCTGTTGAGGTGCTGTTTGACGGCTCTCCTCGACGTTTGCTCTCGGGAGAAGACAGGCTTCGTGCACTTGCCGCGTGGGGAGTAGATGGCATTCTGGTGCATCACTTTACCCGCGAGTTTGCGGCATTGAGTGCCACACAATACGTTGAGGGTAAGTTGCTTCCAAGCGTCTCGGCCGTGTCCGTACATGTGGGTTCTGACTTTGGTCTGGGAGCTCAAGGCGCTGAAGGAAGCGCGTTGCTCACCTCGCTTGGACACAAACACGGTTTTGAAGTTCATGCTCACGAGCTTTTTTGTTCGGGTGGACAGAAAATCTCTGCCACTCGTATTAGGGGCTTGCTTGAGCAGGGCAAAGTTGAGGAGGCGGCAAGCCTGCTCGGCCGCTGGCACTTTTTAAGCGGTGTGGTCAAGCATGGTCGTGGTCAGGGCACTGGCTTTGGTTTTCCTACGGCAAACGTCGCGCTTGACCTGCATGATTGCATTCCTCAAGACGGTGTGTATGCGTGCTATGTGGTACACGGCGCAACAGCATGGCCTGCTGCGGTTAATGTGGGAAAAGCTCCTTCATTTGAGTCTCAAACAGGACCTTTGCTTGAGGCTAATCTTCTAGGTTTTAGCGGTAACTTATATGATTCAGAGGTTCAGACGGTATTTGTGAAGAGACTGAGGGAATCTAAAAAATTTGATTCGCTGGAAGACCTCAAGCAAGCCGTTCGTGGAAATATAGATTGGGTAGCTCAGAATCTGGGTACGACTTCATATAACTTAGAAAGCGGGGAGGTGGAAGATGATAACTGATGAAGATAAAGAGCGTGTAAGACAGGCAACGGACTTTGTCACGCTTGTTTCAGAGACAGTTGAGCTTAAACCTCGAGGTCAGGACTATTGGGGATGCTGTCCCTTCCACCAAGAAAAAAGCCCCTCATTTAAGATAAACCCCTCCACGGGTCTTTGGCACTGCTTTGGCGCTTGCTCCGAAGGCGGAGACGTCTTCAGC
>JABZHC010000079.1 GCA_015259035.1 Atopobium sp. | reverse complement strand
ATATATAAGTTACTAATGAAATTATATCATATTGATCTATCAAAATGTGATTTTTTGCATATGGTTTGAAAAGATAATTGGATTGGAGATGAAACGTGTTTGGTTACTCGTTTCCTACCAACAACTCACAATGTTCGTTCTTGGTGAAACATCGAAAAGCTTACGAGGAAATTATATACATAATTAATCACAATGATGCAGTCGCTTGTACCCAATAGCTTCGCTATTGGACAAGCTTTGCATAAAGCTTACGACGAAGTCAGAGACTTCTGTAAGCTATTAAAAAACAGCTCTCCGAGCGCGAAGCATCGAAAAACTGCTTATTAATGGTGCTCAGACTCGGAATCGAACCAAGGACACGGGGATTTTCAGTCCCCTGCTCTACCAACTGAGCTATCTGAGCACATCATAATTTAAATTTGGTGGGCCATCGGGGACTTGAACCCAGGACCTGCCGGTTATGAGCCGGACGCTCTGACCAACTGAGCTAATGGCCCACGTCTTAAAAAATGGTCGGGGTGGCAGGATTTGAACCCGCGGCCCACTGATCCCAAACCAGTTGCGCTACCAAACTGCGCTACACCCCGATAT
>JABZHC010000078.1 GCA_015259035.1 Atopobium sp. | reverse complement strand
AACCAAACAAGAACATAAGAGGATACGATCCATCAAGTTCAATGGTGGTAAATGGAATTGTGTAGAATCCCAATCCCTGAAGCAAAATGGGAAGATATGCAGACACAATAACGGCATTTGCAAGCACTGGCCCCAGAAGCGCAAGTGGTACGTTCTTCCTGTTCTTCCAGGTAAACCATGCACCAAGAGCAGTTGCCAGAGAACCAAAGACTACGTCTAACAATCCCAAAGCTCCTGTGCCAGAAATGACCATATTTGCAAGGTTGGCAATAACGCAACCAAGCGTCAGTCCTGGGATTGCGTCAGCGGTAAAGAGTGCAATAACCACAACCGCCTCAGAAATGCGGAACTGCACAGGACCCCAAGCAAGACCGCCCAAGAAAAGAAGAGTTGCAAGCGTAAGTGCTGCATAAAGGGCAGCAATAATACCAATACGTGCAAGGCGCTGAGCGCGCTGTTTTGTTGCATAAGCTGAAGAAACCTGTGGCAAAACAATCCCCTTGTTAACTCTAAAAACTTAGTTCATGATACGACGAAACGCATATATGAGCAAATGAGCAGCGCAGACATACATTTAGTAATGCAGGTGCATTCCTGGATAGACCATCTCACGAGCATGCTTTTGATACGCTGCGACTGCCTCTTCTTCAA
>JABZHC010000077.1 GCA_015259035.1 Atopobium sp. | reverse complement strand
ACCTCTAGCTGCCTGGCTATCTTGATTAAGAACATGTCGATTCTTCGGCAGAACCTACCAAAGCTGCACTATTTTGTACGCCAAGCCTAAAAGCCGACGCTAACACGCTGCAGAATCATAATCACCCGCACAATGAACTGTCTCCCATTGCTTGGACATAAGAAATGGGAGGCAGTTCAATAGCGGGTGGTTTTGTGTTTCGCGCGTTACACGCGCTCAACAGGCTAAAGCCTCGAACAAAAAAGACTCAAGTTTTTAACCTTGAGTCTTATCAACGCTTTAACTAATTTACGAAGCCGCTAATTTACTTGACTACTTACTTAAGCACTTCTTAATTTCTTGCTTAAAAACAATGAATCGAGCAAGAAACGAGGCAGCTAAAGGAATGACCAATAAGGGTGCTACTACAAAAATACCCGCGACAGCCACTCCCTGAGCCGTAACTCTTCTACCAGGTCTTGATAGCATGCTGTTCAAAGTATCAGTCATAGTAAATACAAACGAGCCATCGGTAAGCACATACGCAAGTATCAACTCAAGCGAAAATAGAACAACAAAGACAAGTGCCATGGTATTTCCGGTCTTTTTGCAAATAGCAAGTCGCTGGTCAAATGAAAGATCATCTGCCTCGGGCACTTTCTCAAACCATTTAACTGCGCGTTCTTCTGACGTCATTACGAGTTCTCAATCTCATTAAGCTCTGCATCAACCAATGTTGCCCCAAGGGTATTTTTGAAATGCGCAAGGGCAAACTGATGGTTCTCAGG
>JABZHC010000076.1 GCA_015259035.1 Atopobium sp. | reverse complement strand
CTTATATGGTTCCAGAATCCAGGGACCTGAACACTGGCGTTGGTATGATTTCTGCCATCATGCTGGTCTTTGCGTACTTCTGCATCTTTGGTTCGGTCGTCTACAGCTTCTTTAAGATGCGTCCTCTTCGCAAGAAGATCGAGGTTAAGGTTGCTGGCATGACCGATAAGAAGCTCAACGATTTCTATCTCGAGCGTCAGGCTGAGTACGACAGAAAGAGGGCCGAGCGCAAAGCCGGTCGTAAGTAGCTGCTTCGCGCTGCTGCCGGCGCCGTAAGCGATGCCGAGCGCACAGCACTTCTCGTCACGCAGTTGCTAGCTTGCTAGCAAGATTTGCGTACGCGAGCCTACGTGAGTAGAATATCCCACATGCCTTCGTAGCTCAGGGGATAGAGCACCGCTCTCCTAAAGCGGGTGTCGGCCGTTCGAATCGGCCCGGGGGCACCATTGATTTCAAACCGACAGCTTAGCGCTGTCGGTTTTTTCTGCAGCGTGTTAGCGTCGGGTTTTAGGCTTGGCGTGTCGAAATAGTGCGATTACAGCATGTCTCGATGAGGAATCGCAGTGTTCCTGATCAAAATAACCATTCAGCCAGGTGGCCTACAGTTACGTCTCAAAAAGTGGTGTAAGGCTATTTCCTTACTACCTTCCAGCCTACATTATGCCACCTCTTTACAAACCTTAAAGTCACTATCAATTACTTGTAAGAGATGGTCGATAGTCTCTTGTGTACACGCTTCTCTCTGAGGGAGTTCTTCTAAGAGTAGAGAG
>JABZHC010000075.1 GCA_015259035.1 Atopobium sp. | reverse complement strand
CCCTTAAAGGGGATATGTATTACTTGCTACCCTTAAAAGGGTCCTCATATTCTTTTACACTAAGTTTATCTTTCATTTGGTCATGTAACTCTTGCTCACGTATATATTTCTTTACTGTAGCCTCATTTAAACCTACCGTACTAACATAATACCCCTCGGACCAAAAGTGTCTATTTCCAAATTTATACTTTAAGTTTGCGTGTTTATCGAACATCATTAGCGCACTTTTCCCTTTTAAGTATCCCATAAAAGATGATACTGATATTTTAGGTGGGATTAATACTAGCATATGCACATGATCAGCCATAAGCTCCCCCTCTATAATCTTGACGCCCTTATATTCACATAAACGTCTCAGTATTTCACGTAAACTATTTCTGTATTGATTATATATAACTTTACGTCTATACTTAGGTGTAAATACTATGTGGTATTTGCATAACCATTTTGTGTGCGCAAGGCTCTGTGTCTTTGTTGCCATATAAAATCACCTTTCTTTTGCATATAATGCGGCTTGAACACCTACATTATACTTAAGCAAGGTGATTTTTTTGTATAACTTTCGTTGCCGCACCCGCATAGCGGGTGGTTTAATGATTCGCGACTACGTCGCGAACCAGTCTAAAGACAATAACTAAAGGGGCACCTCCTTCGAGGTGCCCCTTTGCTATGGTTTCTTAAAGAATTCCATATCATTAGTCTAATATAGTAAAACAATATATATTTTCTATTTAAAAAAGGACTTTTCTAAACGCATAAGCAAACACGATAATCCCCCATAA
>JABZHC010000074.1 GCA_015259035.1 Atopobium sp. | reverse complement strand
TATGAGGTCCGTGACATCCAGGGCCGCACCATTATGCCAGGTCTTATCGATACCCACCTGCACTTCTCCGGCAACCTAACCGACAACGATAACGACTGGGTTATCGAGTCCGTTGCTCAGAAGCAGGCATGCGCAGTCAAGCAGTCCTGGGACGCTCTCTCCCATGGTCTTACCACCGTCTGCGAGATTGGCCGCAATGGTATCGCAATTCGTGACCTCGTCAACATGGGTATCATGGAAGGCCCACGTATCTACGCTACCGGCCTTGGCTTCTGCCGCGTTGCTGGTCACGGTGACTGCCACCAGCTCCCACAGGAGATTTCCAAGAATGGTCACCCTTGGGGCGATCAGGTAGACGGTCCTTGGGATCTTCGTAAGGCAGTTCGTCGTCGTCTTCGTGAGAACCCAGACGCAATCAAGATTTGGGCAACCGGTGGCGGCATTTGGCACTGGGACTCCGGTCGCGATCAGCACTACTGCTACGAGGAGATCAAGGCAGTCTGCGACGAGGCAGCAATGGTTGGCATTCCTGTTTGGTCACACTCCTACAACAGCTTCTCCGCAGCTTATGACTCCGTCCGTTGCGGCTGCGAGCAGATGATTCACGGCTTCGAGCTTGATGCAAAGACCATGGACCTTATGTGCGAGCAGGGTACCTTCTTTACTCCTACCATCGGCTTCCTGCCAACTTGGTACGGGACTTATCCACCAGAGTGGACTCCAGAGCTTGACGCATTCCCAGGCGATACCGTCGTTGAGAAGGGCCTCAACCGTACATACGAGAACCTCCGTGCTGCTAACGAGCGCGGCGTCACTCTCACCATCGGCTCCGACTCCTTCAGCTTCGTAACTCCTTACGGCTGGGTCACCATCGACGAGATGTATGACTTCGTTGAGAAGGCTGGCGTTACCATTCTTGAGACCATCAAGGCTGCTACTCTTAACGGCGCAAAGATGGTTCACCACGAGGATGAGTTTGGCTCCCTCGAGGCTGGCAAGCTTGCTGACCTCCTGGTTGTCAAGGGCGACGTTGCTGCTAACATCCGCGACCTTACCCCAGATAACATGGAAGTTATCATGAAGGAAGGCAGCGAGGTTATTCGCGGCACCTTCTAAGAGGTAAACCAATCCCTTCTGGAGCCCCTATGCAGTCTCTGCATAGGGGCTCTTTTTTCGAGGCTTTAGCCTGTTGAGCGCGTGTAACGCGCGAAACACAAAACCACCCGCTATGCGGGTGGAGAATACTTTTTGCTTTGCAAATTAAAATCCTTCCTTCTAGCATAGCGATTGTTCAGGTCACTAATAGCCAAGAAGGAAGGAGTAGCTATGGCACATAAGGCCAATAGCCTTGCGCACACAAAATGGTTATGTAAATACCACATTGTGTTTACACCAAAGTATAGAAGGAAAGTCATTTATAACAAATACAGAGAAGACCTTCGAGAAATACTCAAGATGCTTTGTGACTGGAAAGGGGTAGAAATTCTAGAAGGACATCTCATGCCAGATCACATACACATGCTTGTGAGTATTCCACCTAAGATAAGCGTTTCAAGTTTTATGGGTTACTTAAAAGGTAAAAGCTCACTGCTCATGTTTGATAGACATGCAAACCTTAAATATAAGTATGGTAATAGAAAGTTTTGGGCTGAAGGCTACTATGTATCAACCGTAGGTCTTAATGAGGCGACAATAAGAAAATATATTCGAGAACAAGAAAACGCCGA
>JABZHC010000073.1 GCA_015259035.1 Atopobium sp. | reverse complement strand
ATAGTTAACGCCTTTGATCAGCGCATATTCATAAGTTGGACGACGACCGGTCTTATCGACATACTCACCCATAATGTCATACAGGTGAATTAGTGAGTATTTACGAACTCCTGGCATGAGGGCGTCTCGCGTCTTTTGCACTGCAGAGTGAAGCGAAACAGCAAGCGTAAATTGCTCAGGCTCTGAGGCAAAACGTTTAATCATTGGAATAACGCCACAGGTAGAAACCGTAATGTGGCGCGCACCAATGCCGGCCCCGTCAGGGGAGTTGAGACGTCTCATAGCCGCAAGAGTAGCGTCGTAGTTCATGAAGGGCTCACCCTGTCCCATAAGAACAACGCTGGTAACGCGCGCGTCAAAATCGTCGCGGACGTGCATAACCTGCTCGTAAATCTCGCTCGCAGAAAGAGAACGTGTGAGACCAGCAGCGCCTGTTGCACAGAAAGCACAGCCCATGGCGCAGCCAGCCTGTGTAGAAGCGCAGACTGAGAGCTTATTGCCGGTTGGCATACCGACGCACTCGACAGAAGTGCCATCTGGGTAGCGAAGCAGGTATTTACGGCTTCCATCCTCAGAGACCTGACGAACAATCTGTTCAGCACCAGCAAGCGTTACCTGCTTAGATAGTTCTTCTCGCAGTGTTTTTGGAAGATTACTCATCTGATCAAAAGAGGTAGCGCCCTTAGACCAGATCCACTCCTCAATCTGTTTTGCACGGAATTTTGGCTGGCCAAGGGAAGTCACAAGCTCAAGAATTTGCTCTGATGAAAGGCTTCTGAGGTCAGATTTGACGGCAGCCTTCTGTGGGCGAGAATCAAGCGCGGAGATGTCTGCGCCGTCAGCCGTGGTGTTTGTGCCGTCAAGAGTATTATTTGATTGCATTTTTGTCCTTCTCCAACTCTTCTAAGCTATCTGCGGTATCTTAGAAGAAATACGTTTACTAGAGTTTACCCTATGGGAGACTTATCTGAAGGAGCGGAAATGACACGTGAAGAGCTAAAAAAGCTTCATGTAGCAGTTGTTTCAGGTGGCTGGTCAGACGAGCATGAGATTGCAATGGAGTCTGGCAAGCAGTGTGCAGCAGCACTCAAAGAAGCTGGCTTTACCAGTGTTGACCTGCTTGATGTTGCAGAAAAAGACTTTGTAGTTACCCTTGCTCAGGGCGGTTATGATGTCGTGTACGTTGCTATGCACGGTCGTTTTGGTGAGGATGGCTGCATCCAGGGTCTTCTCGAGATTCTGCACATTCCTTACACGTTTTCTGGCGTCCTTGCTTCTGCTATGGGAACTGAAAAGGAGCTGTCGAAGCTCATGTATAGGCAGGCAGGCGTTCCAACTCCTAAGGGAATTGACGTTGCCGCAGGTACCGTCTTTACAGATGAGCAGGTAGACAAGCTTATTGAGGACCTCGGACTCCCTATGTTTGTAAAGCCTTCTGGCAACGGCTCCAGCTACGGCGTTACGCGCGTTACTTCGCGAGAAGAGCTTCCCGCTGCACTTGAACTTGCGGGTGAGCAGGGCGAGCGCATCCTAATTGAGGAGAGCATTGAGGGAACGGAGATTACCGTTCCTGTCATTGGCAACGAGGACCCAACTGCTCTACCAATCGTTGAGATTGTTACGGGCGATGAGTTCTACAGCATTAAGACAAAATATGAGCCAGCATCCCTGCACCATGTGATTCCAGCTCGTCTTGAGCCTGCAGTATATGCACGTGCTCAGGAGCTAGCTATCAAGGCTCACAATGCACTTGGCTGCCGCGGCGTTTCTCGTAGTGACTTTATTGTTACGAAGGACGGCGTCCCAGTGGTACTGGAGACAAATACCATTCCTGGTATGACTGCCCGTTCTTTGCTGCCTGATTCTGCACGTACCGGCGGCATTGATTTCCCTGAGCTCTGCACTCGCTTTATTGAGTTTGCACTTGAGGATCGCCAGTAGATTTGTAGGTTATGACCAGCACTAAAAGCGCTACGCAAAAACTAGAAGAACTCATTCTTCCAGGTACCCCCTCTGCGGTTTGCAAGAAGTATTTAGAACTTGCAGAGAGGGCGGAGCATGAGTCGTTTGATGTCTTAGAGGATGACATTGTTGTTTTGGATACCGAGACAACAGG
>JABZHC010000072.1 GCA_015259035.1 Atopobium sp. | reverse complement strand
GCCCCACACAACACCTTCAACAAAGGTAATGTGCTCGTAGAGTGCAATAAGCGTACCGATAGCACGAGGATTAAGCTCTTTACCAAAGATAGAAGTAGTTGGCCTATTTCCTTCAAAGACGCGTGCAGAAACCATCCACTCTGGCGTTCCCTCAGCACGGACCTCATCAGCAGTCTTACCAAAAGCAAGCGCTTTAGTCTGCGCAAAGAAATTGGAGAGGAAGAGTTCATGGACGTCTAGGTCTGCATCTTTGGTGGCAAAGGCAGTATTTACAAACGCAATAAAGTCAGCGGGAATGATCTGGGTTCCCTGATGGATAAGCTGGTAGAACGCATGTTGACCATTAGTTCCAGCCTCTCCCCAGAAGATTTCGCCTGTCTTTGAAGTAACCGCCGTACCATCCCAACGAGTAGACTTGCCGTTGGATTCCATGGTGAGCTGCTGGAGATACGCAGGGAATCTATGCAGGTACTGACTATATGGAAGCACCGCATGAGATGCTGCGCCAAAGAAATTAACGTACCAAATGTTTAAAAGACCCATGAGAGCAACAACATTTTGTCTCAATGGAGTGTTCTTGAAGTATTCATCAACTGCATTAAAGCCACTGAGGAATTCTGCAAAGTGCTGTGGACCAAAAACAATAGCCAGCACAAGACCAACTGCAGAATCAACCGAATAACGGCCGCCAACCCAGTTCCAGAAACCAAAGGCATTCTCTGGGTCAATGCCAAAGTCTTCTACCAGATCAAGTGCAGTAGAGACAGCAACAAAATGCTTACGAATAGCCTCTGCATTCTGAGAATCAGAGCCATCAATAATGCCCTGTTCAGCAAGCTTTTCCAAAAGCCATGTGCGAGCACAACGGGCATTGGTAAGAGTCTCAAGCGTAGTAAAGGTCTTGGAAACAATAACGAAGAGTGTTGTTTCTGGATCAAGATCCTCGGTTTTCTCGCCAAGGTCAACAGGGTCAATGTTGGAGACAAAGCGAGCAGTAATACCTGCGTCTGCAAAAGGCTTCAAAGCCTCGTAAACCATAACAGGGCCAAGGTCAGAACCACCAATGCCAATGCTTACTACCGTTTTGATGGGCTTACCAGAAACACCCTTCCACTCTCCCGAGCGAACTCGATCGCAGAAGGCATACATCTTGTTCAGCGTCTGGTGAACGTCAGCGACAACGTCTTGTCCGTCAACAATAAGCGTGCCGGCCTCAGAAGCCGGGCGACGAAGTGCCGTGTGGAGAACCGCTCGATTCTCGGTAGTATTAATATGCTCGCCGGCATACATAGCGTCTCTACGCTCTTCAAGTTTGACCTCTTCTGCAAGATCACACAGAAGGTCAAGCGTCTCTTGCGTGGCAAGGTTTTTAGAAAGATCAATCAAGAACTGATCAAGCTCAAACGTAAAATTCTGGACACGCTGAGGGTCTTCTGCAAACCAGTTCTTCAACGTAGCTTTTGTATCTTTTAAGCTGGCGTAATGCTCTGCAAGTGCGCGCCAAGCTTTAGTCTGTGTTGCGTCAGTAGGCAAAATATGTGGTGCTGTAGGTGATGCCATACCAGTCTCCTTCTTTTGACTATCTCAAGGATAGTCTGAGCAACGCTCGTAAAACGCCACAATGTCGTTTTTTGTAAAAAATACGACAAATCATTACTAATAGGGTTCTCCCAAAGGTGGAACCTGTTTAATTGCAGCCCAGCGCATCTGCTTCTGATGAGGGTCATCAAGTGCACCGGCAAAGTTATCAAGATTAACCACGCGCATTCCACATACATGAACAAGAACACGGGGCGAGAAGATCTTCTCGGCGTCAGTTTTAAGCTGGTCAAGCTCTTCTGCGTATGCTTCACGCACTGATGCAACTGCTGCATCATTTACCAAGAGCACCGTATCGGGGCTAAAGGCGCTTATTGCCTGCCTAACGAGCTCTGGATTTATGGAGTCGCCTGTTTTTGTTGTGGTAAGCAAGGTGGCCCATGCCTCAGGTGCATAGCCTAGATGCTCTAGAGAAGCTTTAAGTGCAGAAAGTTCTGCCTCTTCAAAGTCTTCTTGCCCTTTTACTAACAACACCGATGCAAAAGCATTGCCTGCCATACACACCCCCTGAGCAGCAAAATCTCCAAACTCATGCGTTGTTTTTGCCATGTAGGCTTCTTTTCGCATAGATCTTTCGCTTGGCATGCGCACCTCTTTCTTATATGCCAACTATGCACGTAATTCACAATTTGAGCAAGTCTATAAAGT
>JABZHC010000071.1 GCA_015259035.1 Atopobium sp. | reverse complement strand
GACCCATGGCGCGCGCAATGCGGGTGACCAGGTGCTCTAGCTGGGGAGAAAGGCTGCGCAGCAGACCGCGTGCGCCAACCTCTGCGCCCAGAAGACGCAGCTGCGTTGAGCTAGTATCGGAAAGCTTGAGGTCGTTTACGCGGACGACGCGAATACCACGCGTATCAACAATCTGCTTGTTCAGAATATCTCGGGCGAGAAGAACTTCGTTAGGCTGCAGGTACGAGAAGCGAATCTCAGTTGAAGGTACCTTGAGCCTAATGACGTCCTCATCGTAGGTATCAACATACTTGCGCCAAGAAATCATCATTGGCGTGCGGCCAGGGCCCATAAAAGCAAGGGAAGTAATGCGAGGAAAAACTTCTCCGGTAGCAATTCCAAGGTCGGAGACAGAACCGATCTTCTCGCCTTCTGAATCTAGAACCGGATTACCCATTAACTGGGAAAGATAAATCATGTGTGCTCCTTACATGCGTCCGAAGACTAAAGCGTGGCTTTGGCGAGAAACTCTGCGTATTTGCCACGGGGACTGCATTGCGATTTCACCCCTCACGGTGCAAATCGGCACACCGCAAGAGGTCAGCGACTGTGAGGTCGAGGTTTCATGCTGACCTTTCTCTTCATCCAATAGAACGTGAATTGTGCTTGCGAGGACAATTCACAGATGTAACTATTTTAACGATTTTCCTGCGAGGCTGTAAAGACTCTTCACATAATCTAGCTGCTCGGATTTGGCTACCGCAGACGCGTGAGCGACGTACAGACAACGCGCCAGCAACGTGTCGCCAGCGCACGGACAGTGCGCGGCCAGCGTACGGTCAGCGCACGACCAGTTCAATCAGCGAGGCAACGCCGCGCACAAAAAAGCCCGGTACCTGCGGAAATGCAGATACCGGACTGAGCTGGTACAAAGTGTAAACGAAACAGCTCTTAGAACTGTACGTTTGGTGCCTGACGAGCGGACTCGTCGGTAACCTGGAAGCTTGTACGTGGGGAACGTCCACCAGCAAGAAGATTGTTTGGGAAGACAGCGATGATGTTGTTGTAGTTCATGACAACATCGTTGTAGCTCAAGCGAGCATAGCTGAGGCGGTTCTCGGTGTCAGTAAGCTCTGCCTGGAGCTCCAGGAAGTTCTGGTTAGCCTTGAGCTCTGGGTAGTTCTCAACAACAGCAAACAGGTTGGTCAGAGCATTGGAAAGAGTGCCGGAAGCCTGCATCTTCTCTTCAGGAGTGCGAGCGTTTGCGACTGCAGCGCGAGCAGAAGTAACTGCCTCAAAAGTCTTAGACTCGTGAGCTGCGTAACCCTTAACGGTGTTGACCAGGTTAGGGATCAGATCGTTACGACGCTGAAGCTGCGTATCGATAGCTGCCCAAGCGTTGTCGCACCTGTTGCTTGCGCGAATGATGTTGTTGTGAATGCTAATGGCCCAGAAAACCAGAAGGACAATAACTACAACTGCGGCAATAATCATGCTAAATCCTTTCAATCACTGACAATCCTGTGTCAGCCATCCATTTGGACAGGTTAATTATACCCAAAAGTAAAAATCTAAGGCGTTTTTGATTAAAGCTTTTAACTTGTTAAGGAGTCTTTCGGTGAATGGAATGCTCGTCCACACACTGGCGAGAAGAACGTTGAGCTAGAAATAACGTGGAATGGAATGTAAGTTCTTAAAAACGCCGTAGTAAAACTAAAAATACTTAAAAACAAAACGTTAAGTTGAGGTCCGCCAAAAATGGCGGAGAGGGAGGGATTCGAACCCTCGGAACGGGGACACCGCTCAACGGTTTTCAAGACCGCCGCATTCAACCACTCTGCCACCTCTCCAAAGCGGTAATATCCTACCGCATAATTCAGTTTTTTGCGAGTAGGGGATTTAGCAAGTTAGGTTTTGCTTCATAATTGAGAGTAGATAAATAAGCGTCAGAGTCATGAAAGATTTACGTCAGAATCGCGACAGAACAGCGACAGATTAGTAGCAACAACCAGACAAGAGAGGAGCAGCTATGAGTGACGAAGTGCAAGAGCCTTTGACCCCACAGGCTGCTCTTGATCAGAAGTACATGAAACTTGCTCTTGAACAGGCAGAACTTGCAGCTCAGATAGGGGAAGTGCCTATCGGCGCAGTTGTAGTGTGCGATGGAGAAGTTATTGCCGTTGCACACAATCGTCGTGAGATTGATAACAATCCTTCTGCACACGCTGAGTTTCTCGCCATGCAGGAGGCTTCAAAAAAGCTTGGCCGCTGGAGGCTTTCGGGCTGTACGGTTTACGTGACGCTGGAACCT
>JABZHC010000070.1 GCA_015259035.1 Atopobium sp. | reverse complement strand
TCAGAGAGCATGGTGAGCATTGCTTCGTTGATAACAACATCAAAGCTATTATCGGGGTAGGAGAGGTTTGTAGCGTCTCCTTGTTCCACTGTTACGTACTCCTCGATATTGTTTCTCGCGATATTTTCTTTTGTTTTAGGGAGCACATCTGCATTAAGGTCAATTGCGGTTACATGGCAGTGGAAACGTTTTACCAGCTCAACCGTAGTAGTTCCAATATTGCACGCGACCTCAAGAATCTGAGTTTCTGGCGTAATCTCTACTGAGTTAAGAAGCCAATTGGTTGCTTCAATACCTCCGGGGCGCAGTCTTGTCTTGCCCATGCGGAGTAAAAACTCGTGACCAGCTTCCATACTAAGACCCCCTTCATACTATAAAAGAATAAAGTTAGCTCTATCTAACTGATACAAGTTAAGCATATCGTTACCTGCGAAAAAAGCCAAATAAATTGCTATTTTTGAAACAATTTAGCAGGTAGATTACGACAAAAAATAACCTATATGTCCAATCGTTCTTTTTGTGCATTTTCTTTAGCAGTTTATAAGTTTATAGTGGACGCAAGGTAAGGGTGACTTACTAATTTCCGCAGGTAATTGATGCGGAATACTAAGGAGGAAGTTATGTATTACTCTGCTGGAACGTATGAATCGTTCGCTAAGCCAGAAAAGCCCAAAGATGCCGACAAAAAATCAGCCTATATCATTGGAACAGGACTTGCAGGTCTAGCTGCTGCGTTTTATCTTGTCCGCGATGGCCAGGTAAAGGGTACAAGAATTCATCTGCTTGAGAAGCTTGAGCTTGCAGGCGGAAGCTGCGACGGCCGCAAAGATGTAAGCAAGGGTTTCTACATGCGCGGTGGCCGCGAGATGGACAATCACTTTGAGTGCATGTGGGATATGTTTAGAGACGTTCCATCCATTGAAACACCTGGCGTCTCGGTACTTGATGAGTACTACTGGCTCAATAAGCACGACCCAAACTACTCTCTCTGCAGAGCTTCTGAGAAGTGCGGTAAAGACGCTCACACAGACAAGAAGTTCAAGCTTGATAAAGAGTCTTCACTTGCACTTGCCAAGCTGTTTATGACTCCCGAGAAGGACCTTGAGGGCAAGAAAATTAGTGACGTACTTCCTGATTCTTTCTGGAACACTAACTTCTGGCTTTATTGGCAGACCATGTTTGCGTTCCAAAGGTGGTCCTCTGCTCTTGAGATGAAGCGCTATCTTTGCAGATTCTGTCACCATATTGACGGTCTGCCTGACTTTACTGCGCTGCGTTTTACCAAGTACAACCAGTATGAGAGTATGATTTTGCCACTAGTCAGATATCTTGAGAATCACGGCGTAAGCGTTGACTACGGTATGGACGTCAAGAACGTCATCATCAACGACTCCAATGGTAAAAAGGTAGCTACTCAAATTGTTTACGAGAAGAACGGCTCACAGCAAACCATTGATTTAACCGAAGACGATTTGGTGTTTATCACCAATGGCTGCTGCACCGATACCTCTTGCTATGGTGATCAAAATACTGCTCCTGACATTAGCAACGTCAGAAATGGCGTAGGGGAGTCCTGGGATCTGTGGAAGAATATCGCCGCTCAGGCCAAGCATGGTGAGTACGGCAATCCCGATAATTTCTGTAGTGACTTTGAGGCAACCAACTGGATGAGCGCTACCATCCAGACAAAAGACGAAGAGATTATCAAGAAGATTATTGGCGTCTGCAAGAGAGATCCAAGAGAAGGTAAGGTCACAACCGGCGGTATTGTAACCGTCAAAGATAGTACCGATAACTGGTACCTCTCGTGGACCATCAACCGTCAGCCACAGTTCAGAGCACAGGACAAGGACACCGTACTTATCTGGGTCTATGCGCTGAGCACTAACAAGCCTGGTAACTTTGTTAAGAAGGCTATGCGTAACTGCACCGGCGAGGAAGTGTGCCAGGAGTGGCTCTATCACATTGGTGTCCCAACCAAGAAGATTGAGGACTGGGCCAAGAACCGCTGCAACACCACTACGTGCTTCATGCCTTACATCAACGCATTCTTCCAGCCAAGAAAGGCTGAGGACAGGCCTCTGGTTGTTCCTGAGGGTTCCGTTAACTTTGCCTTTATTGGACAGTTTGCCGAGACTCCTCGCGACACCATCTTTACTACGGAGTACTCAATCCGTACTGGTATGGAGTCTGTCTACACACTGATGGACGTTGATAGAGGCGTACCAGAGGTTTGGGGTTCTCAGTACGACATCAGAGAGCTTCTAAGAGCAACCTACTATGCTCTGGACAAGAAGACGCTTGATAAGGCGCCGCTCTCGTTCAAGGAGAAGATGCTCTTGAAGGTAGCTCTTAAAGCTGTCAAGGGCACTGATATTGAGCTACTGCTCAGGAACAGCGGACTGATCAAGTAG
>JABZHC010000006.1 GCA_015259035.1 Atopobium sp. | reverse complement strand
CGATTAGTGCCACCGTGAGCGTCGGGATCATCAGTGGTTTCTCCCCCCGTGGTTTTAACCGTCTCCGAAAACTCCGACACAAGCGAGGCTGTCTCAGAGGAGTTCTCGTTGTCCACAACAATGATGCGCCATGGAGCCTGCGTGAGCTGCGTAATGGAATTGAGCAGGTTGGAAAGCAGTTCCTGGCGTTTAAAGGTGACTATGACAAGGGCGGTGCGCTTCATATTTCCTCAAAATGTGACTTCGTGAGTGAGTTGATGCCTCTATAGTATAAAGCAGCAATCAAAAGGAGTTTAGATGAGTCACGCTCAAAACCACCAACCTTTGGTTTCTCTTGTTGTGCCCATATACAACGTTGCAGACTATCTGGAGCAGTGCCTAGCAAGTATTCAATCACAGAGCTACACAAACCTGGAGATTATCTGCCTCAACGATGGCTCAACTGACTCGTCTTTAGCTCTTTTGGAAGCATACGCTGCTCGCGATGGTCGCATTGTCATCATTGACAAAGAAAACGAAGGTTACGGAAAAACATGTAATCGTGGTATTGCCGCAGCTCATGGCACATGGGTGGGTATTGTTGAGCCTGACGATTACCTTGAGCCAACTATGGTTCAAGAACTTGTTGATCTTATCCAAGTAAACGGCGGAGAAGACCAGGTAGATATTGCGCGTTCGGCGTATTGGCGCGTGTTTGGCAATCAGAAAAACGGTCGAGCAGGAGTAAAAGCGCAGGTAAAGAATGGCGCTGGTTCTACCGAGCACAGGATTCCCTGCGCCTATAAGGGCCGCGTCAAGCCCAAGCAGCAGCCCTGTTCTATTGACCAGATGGCTCAGCTTCTATTGCACCACCCCGCCATTTGGACAGCACTTTATCGCAAAGAATTCTTGACCCAGAACAACATCAGCTTTAAAGAAGTCCCTGGTGCAGGCTGGGTAGACAACCCCTTCCTTATTGCCTCACATTGCTGTGGTGCCCGCTTGGTGTATACAGACTCAGCGCTTTACAACTATCGCGAGAATGGCTATGCAGAAGCAGCCACCTTTGCGCGGTGTCAGCCTAAAATTCCGCTTGAGCGCTGGAATGACATGATGGACGTTGTGGACGCACGCAACATCACTTCAAACGCAGTGCTTGATGCACTCACGCTGCGCGGCATCAACTACGCACTGCTTACAAAAGACGCACTTATCTGGCGAGAAGAACATGATGCTGCAGGTCAGATTAACTCAGAAGTGCGCGATCTTCTCGCCAAGAGCTTTGAGCGCATGGATGCAAAGCGCGTGTTTGAAAACCCCGCAATCTCGAGCACCGGTAAGGTACTCTTTGCGCAGGTAAGAGGCATTGCTTTGCCAAAAGATGACAAGTTTTCCCGCTATGCTTATCTAGCCAAAGAGGGATTCTTCCGCGTTAAAAATGACGGCATTGTACAGACGTTCAAATCGCTTATGGATAGGCGCTAAGGCTGACGAACATCAGGCGGTTAATACCGGCCAACCTTACACAAAGTTACTTACGCAAGTGGTATACGCATAAAGCGTGCGTACCATACAGCTCTTCGTGCATAGGCATAGCGCGCCTGCGTCGTGGTAGACAAAAGGGCACCGAGCAAGGCATGAGCAACCAATCGCGGAGAAGTTGCCTCAGTAACAATCAGATGAGCTACAGGATTAGAAAGAATCTTAACAATCAGATTTTCTTTCTCCTCATGGCTGAGCTGGGATTCTCCGTTAAAAACGGGATACATGTTCTTAAGAAGCTTGCTGATCAGATAACGACTAATCAACTTTTGAACTTTCTTGGAGTTTGCAAAGCCAAGATGCTTAGCAAGAGCACCAAGTGTCTGACGCTCTTGGGTAAGTTTATCCATAGCGGCAGTAATAGTTTCTTCTTCTTTAGAAGAATCTGCTGGTACATCTACAAAAATTGCTTCAGGAGCGTACGTGATGTTTTTTGCAATCTCAAAACAGTAGCCTACAAAATTGCATTCACCATCAGTCTCTGGCTCATGTTTAATATCGGTCAAAATGCGCGTTGAGCACAGCTTTCCACTCATAGACGTCAAATAAGGAAGCTGTGACTCCTCAAATACCTGCGACAATGCAGAAGCCTTTGCACGAAAAGCCTTTTTGCATTCCATGGGGGAATTGGCGTTTTTCATGTGTGCAATAACAATATCTGCCGCTTTAGATGAACCAACAGGGCCAAGAGCAGTAGCTGCAGCATAGAGCTTCTGCAAAACATGGGGATTAAACCTATAAGAAGGCTCAGTAGTAAGCGTATAAGCTCCACGCGCGCGACCCTGAGCAATCTCAAGCGCTACAAAATGGCTAATGCCCGACTGGAACAGGACATCTAAACGAGGCTCTTGATTAGCAAGGTTATCCAGCATGCGAGCAATCTGAGGGTCAGAGCTGTTGTCAACAATGATGAGCTCCCAATGAGGGTATGTCTGCTCTTGAAGTTGCCTAATTACCGTTCTAATAGCATCAGCATCATTATCAGCGGCCATGAGAACCGAAATCATATGTGGATTGTATAAGCGCTCGTGCATTCCACATCCCCCAAACTGGTCCTAAATTTTAGATACCAGTTTACCCATAAAAAGTGAATTAAAAAGACATTTTTATTCTATCAAAATCTCTCCACATAACGTGTTTAACTGCTGTTATGTGGACATCTGACCTGTTTTGTAGGAGCGGCGCTACACACAACGCCCATAACGTCTATACGAGCATGCCAACAAGCTTTCCTAAGGCCGTAGGGTCAACGGTAGTGCCACTTGAACCTTCAACAACAGGAGCTTCATCATGCTCAAGATTAGACACGCCAATGGGCTGCACTATCTCTACAAGCTCTAGAAGCTGGTTTGGCTTCATGTCAGTAATCATTGAAGACAACAAACTAGATGCATTGCTTACCAGCGAGCGAGCGCCCGAACCAGAAAGTGCCGAGATTTTCTCCCACACATCATCTGTGGCAATGATAACGTGCGTAATCTTAATGTTGGTGACAGAAGCAAGTGCGCTAACAAAAGCGCTCTGACCGTCATCTTTGTAAATATCTGCCAGTGTTTTAGCGTTTGAGTCTACTTCTGCATACACATCAGTAGGAATAGACACTATATGGCCGGTTCCCTGCGTACGATCAATGACCAAAAGCCGTACAGACTGAAGCGTCGACTCCCCTGCCTTAAGCGAATTTGTGCTGATAACGGCATAGATAAGAAAGTCATCATCAGATTGTGTAGTGCCATCCGGATTGCCTGAAACACTTTGGCTCTTTACAGCCTTGTTAAGCCCATGATCTCCCAAGTGAGACTCAAGCTGCGCGCGATCCCAAAGAGTTACAACAACAATGCCTACAAGAACAGCAACAATGGCGACAACAGCAAGGCCAATCACGTTGGTATAGGGATTCTCACGCGGAACATCGCTGCGCTCAAATCTTTCTCTTTTCCTAAACATACTGGCTCCCTGCCTCACTGTTCATCAGTTCTGCAAGAGCTCCTAAAAAAGACGCTCTCTTCTATGATGCTATTTCTTTGCGAGGGAAACCACCGCACACAATACAAGTGGTAGAAAAGTCTTCGTGAACGGCGCGAGAAGACCGATGAAGCTGGATTGACACACAGAAACTACGACGCAATCAAGGAACCGAAAGTGCTACCAGGGTTGCAGAACACCCTCTGGATAGCGAACACTCACAAACGTGAGGCCCTGAGCAGGCGCACAACTACCAGCGGCAATTCTATTCTGGGCGGCTAGAACCTCGTCGATCCACTCAACAGGCCTGTGACCTCGGCCAATCTCAACCAGCGTGCCCACAATCGTGCGCACCATGTTATGCAAGAAGGCGTTGCCCGTAATATCAACCGCAATGAGTTTCTCGCCAGCCTCTTCAATTTCTTCAACGGTAAGGCGCTCCACAAAACGATGCGTTGGCTTGCCCTCGGCAGAAATTGCCTTGCAGAAGCTCTTGAAATCGTGCTCTCCCACCAGCGCCTGCGCCGCCTTGTCCATAAGCTCTGCGTCCAAGTGGCCGTTGTACCACCACGCATGGTCCCAGCCCAGCACGGGACGAGCGCTACCTGCACAAATGCGATAGCGATACGAGCGAGCCTGGGCATCAAAGCGTGCCGAGAAACCCTGTGGGGCACGGAAGAGTTGTCGGATAGAGATGTCGTCGTCGGTCAGAGCGGTAAGCGAGCGGACGAGTTTCTCGCCAGACAGCGCCAGTTCAGCGCCATATACGGGAAGGCTCACGTACTGGGCCTGGGCGTGCACGCCAGCGTCGGTTCTGCCTGCGCAGATGAGCTCGACCTCTCTGCGCAAAACGGTCTGAAGCGCGCGGCGAAGGTCTCCTGCCACGGTGCGCTGGGTGGGCTGCTCGGCAAAGCCGCAGAATGCAGCGCCGCGGTAGCCCAGCTGGATAACAAGCGTAGCATCAGGCTCAGAAGGAGCTTCAACGAGAGTCTCAGGAGCTGAAGGCTCAGCCGAAGCCTCCTCGCATGCATCAAAACTGCAATTTGATGCACTGTTTTGTGATGTTTCTGAGTTCATGAAGCTCCCTGAAATGACTTGTGCCCACTAGAGTGATTGTATCGTAGGCTCAAAGTTGACGCACGTATTGTAGCTGATGGACGCAAGACCGCTACAGCAATGCAAGGCAGTACCTGCAATGCAAGATTACTACAGCGTTGTAAGACCAATGCACAGCGCCGTCCACAGCAGCAACACTACCCAGTCAACAAGCTGCATTTTTGCGGAGATACGCGTACGTTTAGCTGCGCCAAGGCAGCGATCTGTCATTGTTTGCGCCATCTGATCTGCACGCTGAAAGAGTGAGACGGTCAGCGGTACCAAAAGCGTAAACCACTTTTTGATGCGCTCAACAATACCGCCCGATTCAAAATTGAATCCCCGCGCCCTCTGAGCTGCTCTAATTCTGTCGAGTTCTTCTAAGGTAAGCGGAATTGCCCTCAGAGCAATTGAGAGCACAATGCTCAAACCATCAACGTCAACACGAATAAGACGCAGCGGCAGCAACAGTACAGAAAAGCCATCAGCAAGCTGCGTAGGTGTAGTTGTTGACGCAACCGATAAAACCAGCGCCAAGGCAAGCAACACGCGGGCAATAGCTACGGTACTTCTGTAAAAACCCGCCACAGAAAGACCAACTGATCCGGAGAAAATGATATCGGGATGTCCAATAAACACCAGCGTATTGGCCACAAATGATATAAGCAAAATGAACGCCGCAGGCTTTGCTACGCGCAAAAACTCCGGCAAGCTTACACGAGCACTCCACAAAAGGCTCACGCAAATCAAGGCGAATGCAGCAAATGCAAGTGGCTGCTGTATACAGAAAAGAGCAACAATTCCCACAAGGGTGGCAACGATTTTTGTCTGCGCTGTCAACGAGGCAAGCGAGATACGCTTAAGCAGAGCACAGGGGCACTTAGACATAGCAAGCCTCCAAAAGCTCATGCAACACGCTTACAAACAGCGGGCAGTCAAGCTGCGCAGCCTCGTATAGCTCTGGGGTTGTCTGTGCTTCTTGTACATCGACGTCTGCAACAACACGGCCCTTCTCGAGAAACACTACCTTATCGGCAAAAGGAAGCCATTCGCTTACGTCGTGGGTGATTGCAAGAACTGCCTTGCCCTCGTTTGCCAGCTCACGAGCAAGATGCAGCACCTGCGAGCGCGCCTTGCCATCAAGCCCGGACGTTGCCTCGTCAAACACAACCGCGTACGTTGCGCAGGCCAGTGTTCCTGCAAGCGCCGCGCGACGAGCCTGGCCACCAGAAAGCGTCAACGGAGACGCGTCCATGACCTGCTGATCAAGCCCCACACGTGCTGCCGCATACGCGACAAGCGCCTCAACATCATCTGGTGAGAAACCCTTGTTAGTTGGACCAAACGCAATATCTTCAGCAACACTTTGGGCAAAGAGCTGATCTTGAGGGCGCTGGAAACACATGCCGACATCTCCAGGACTTACCAGTCGCGCATCAATTGTTGCATGACCAACATCGGCCTCTATGAGGCCAGCAGCTATGCGGGCGCAGGTTGTTTTTCCAGAGCCAGAAGCGCCTACCAGAACAACAAGCTCTCCCGTAGAGGAAATAGTTACGTCATGCAGAACGGGCTTGTCAAACGCATGAGACACGCCACAAATTGCCAGCTCGTGCGCCTCTCCAAGCGCCTGGATTCCGTCATAGTTGTTTGCTCGCACTACCTCAAGAGCACGCTGGTACACAAGGGTATCCAAAGCGTCAAACGCAAGGTTGTTCTGAACAAGAAACGCAACAAATTCTGATGCGTTAAAAGGCATGTCAAAGTTGTAGCCAGCCTGTGCAGCTACATGCGCTGTTGCTGTGAGTACATCATCAAAACCAGCGTTTGCGATAGCGTTTGTATCCAAGAGAAACTCTGTGGGAGTTCCCGTCCAAACTAGCTGGCCTTTCTCCAAAACAAGTACCTGGTCAGCCCCGGGAAGAGACTCAAATGAATGAGAAATCTCAAGCACACCCATTCCGTTTGCAACAAGGGTATTTACCAGCTTAGAAAGGTGATTTCTGAATCGAGTATCAAGCTGAGCAAACGCCTCATCAAGCACCAGATAGCACGGACGCAGGGAAAGCGCTGCTGCAATAGAAATAAGCTGCTGTTGACCACCAGAAAGCGTGTGTGTTTGGGCATTGGCCAAGTCATCAATACCGCAGAGCTCAAGTGTTTGAGAAACGCGAGAAACAATCTCTTCTTTTGGCAGGCCAAGATTAGCAGGACCAAAGGCGACCTCGTCAAAGACAGTTGCACATACCAGCTGCGCCGTTGGATCTTGACGAACCATTCCCACATGCGAAGAAATCTGAGTAGATGGCACACCAGCAGTTGAGGTGCCGTCTACTAAAACTTCTCCAGAAAACGGAAAGAGCGATGCGTTACAAAGATTTGCAAGCGTTGACTTGCCTGAGCCATTATGGCCAAGCACAACCGTTCTAGAGCCAGGCTTTAAGTTAAATGAAACGTTATCCAGGGTTGGCGCCATCTTTGGCTGAGAAAGGCTCTCAATGGCTCCCATGGAGTCTTTTGAAGCAGGATCGGTCATAGATTGTGTAGCAGTTGAAGAACCGTATGCAAATGAAACGTTTTTGAACTCAATCATGACAACCCTCCTTCATTTGAAAAAGAGGTCCCAGCAAAAAGCCAGGACCTCTTTAGATTCACTTTGACAGAAGTTACTCTGCAGCCTCTTCGGTCTGCTCGGTCTCCTCTGCTGGAGCCTCGGTCTCCTCTTCCTTTACAGGAGCAGGAGCAACCTTGGTAGCCTTAGCCTTCTTGTTAGAAGCCTTTGGCTGAACTGGCTCGGTAACAAGCTCAAGGATAACAACCTCAGAAGCATCGCCCTTACGAGGACCAAGCTTCATGATACGGGTGTAGCCGCCGTTGCGGTCAGCCCACATACCCTGAGCAGCCTTGTCAAATACCTCACGGACAAGCTCTGCGTTACCAACCTTGGCCATAGCAAGACGACGAGCGTGAAGGTCGCCGCGCTTTGCCCAAGTGATGACCTTGTCGACCTCGCCGCGAACTGCCTTAGCGCGGACGTCAAGAGTCTTAATACGATCGTTAGTGAAAAGGGCTTGGATCAGGCTCTTCTTGATGGCCTTGGTGTGGCTAGCATCAGTACCAAGCTTCATGCCCCTCTTCTTATTGTGCCTCATAATTTACATTCTCCTATGCGTGACAAGGCGCGACTAAGCCTTAAGGGACAGGCCCATGCTCTCGAGCTTTTCCTTGACTTCTTCAATAGACTTAACACCAAAGTTTCTGATGTTGAGAAGATCGTTCTCAGAGAAATCAACGAGCTGACGGACAGAGTGAATTCCTGCACGCTTGAGGCAGTTGTAAGAACGGACGGAAAGGTCCAGATCCTCAACCTGCTTCTCAAGCTCGGAATCGTCCTCGACGTCTGCCTTAGCAAAAATCGAAGCCTCTTCCTGAGTCTCGTCAAAATCAGTAAGTCCCATGAATGCGCTCATGTGCTGGTTAATGATGTTTGCAGCCTCAACGACAGCCTCGCGAGGGCTGATTGCACCATTGGTCTCAACCTCAAGCACCAGACGATCATAGTCGGTGTGACGGCCAACACGGCAAGGCTCAACAGCCTTAGCGCAGCGGCGAACTGGCGAGAAGATCGAGTCAACGTGAATGAATCCAATTGGATCGCTCTCACGCTCGTTATCCTCACCGGAAACATAACCGCGACCATTACCAAGGCGAAGTCTCATGGAAAGATGAGCTCCCTTAGCAAGAGTGCAAATGTGCTGAGCTGGGTTGACCAGCTCATAGCCCATAGGAACATCAAGATCAGCACCAGTGACTGTGCAAGGACCATCAACAGAGATAGAAGCCTCAGCCTCATCAGAGTTGTTGGTGTTGCGGAAAACTAGGCCCTTAACGTTCAGAACGATGTCAGTAACGTCCTCATAGACGCCTTCAACCGTAGTGAACTCATGCTGAACGCCATCAATCTGGATGGCCTCAACCGCAGCTCCCTCAAGAGAGGAAAGCAGTACGCGGCGGAGGGAGTTGCCAAGCGTGTCACCATAGCCACGCTCAAGCGGCTCTACGCTCACACGAGCGACGTTTGCGCCGATTTCATCTACCGACACATTTGGTCGGATAAATTCGGACATTGCTACCTCCAAAACGGGTCGGGCTTACTTGGAGTAGAGCTCGACGATCAGCTGTGCGTCAATCTCAAGGTCGATCTGATCGCGGGTTGGAAGCTGAAGAACAGTGCCCTGCAGCTTCTCAATGTCAACCTCAAGCCATGCAGGAACTGCCATGTGCTCGGAGGAAATGAGAGCTTCCTTGATTGGAAGAAGATCCTTTGCCTTGGAAGCAACAGCGATAACATCGCCGCTCTTTACGCGATAAGAAGGAATGTCAACGCGCTGACCGTTAACGGTGATATGACCGTGACGGACAGTCTGACGAGCCTCTTTACGTGTACGAGCAAAGCCAAGGCGGAAGATGACGTTGTCAAGACGAGTCTCAAGGATGCTCATCAGATTGTCACCAGTAATGCCTGGGTTCTTCTTAGCCATCTCATAGTAACCGTGGAACTGGTTCTCAAGGACGCCGTAAATGAACTTAGCCTTCTGCTTCTCACGGAGCTGCATACCGTACTCGCTCTCCTGGCGACGACGGCGACGTGGCTCACGGTTAGAAGTCTTATTGATCCCCATCACAACGGGATCGATGCCAAGCTGACGACATCTTTTAAGGACCGGGGTCCTATCAATTGCCATTTGCTTGTCCTTTCGTGCTAGTTGCGACGGCGCTTTTTAGGACGGCAGCCGTTGTGTGCAATAGGTGTCTTATCCTGAATACCCGAAACCTCGAGGCCTGCTGCCTGAAGGGAACGGATTGCGGTCTCGCGACCAGAGCCTGGGCCCTTAACAAAAACAGCTACCTTGTGGAGACCGTGCTCCATTGCTGCCTTTGCTGCTGCCTCTGCTGCAAGCTGTGCAGCAAAAGGAGTGGACTTACGAGAGCCCTTGAAGCCGACGGTACCACCGGACTGCCAGGAAATTACATTACCCTGGGGATCGGAAATAGAGACAATCGTGTTATTGAATGTGCTCTTGATGTGGGCCTGGCCCACTGCAATGTTTTTACGCTCGGAGCGGCGGACGCGTGTAGTGCGAGCGTTCTTTTTCTGTGCCATTAGCTACTCCTCGCCTACTTCTTCTTGCCGCCCACCTGACGCTTCTTACCCTTACGAGTACGAGCGTTAGTGTGGGTACGCTGACCGTGGACAGGGAGGCCCTTGCGGTGACGGAGGCCGCGGTAGCAGCCAATCTCCATCAGGCGGGCAACATTCTGACGCACCTCGCGGCGAAGATCGCCCTCGGTGGTGTAATTAGCGTCAATAAAGTCACGAATCTTAGTGACTTCTTCCTCTGTGAGGTCCTTGACGCGAGTATTTACATCGATACCAGTCTCGTTGCAAATCTTGGTTGCACGAGTCTGACCAATGCCGTAAAGATAGGTGAGTCCGACCTCAACACGCTTATCGCGTGGCAGGTCGACGCCGTTAATACGGGCCAACTTGGTGCTCCTTCCTTAGCCCTGACGCTGCTTGTGGCGCGGGTTCTCGCAAATCACGTAAACCTTACCGTGGCGACGGATGACTTTGCACTTGTCGCACATCTTCTTTACCGAAGGACGTACCTTCATGTGTCTTCCTTTCGGTTCTGCTGATACGAACTATATACTCGCCCAGCCGCTGGCGTGAAATACCGACTGTACTTACGTACATATGCCCTTGCAACGTGCGCAAAGACACAGATAGCCTCATGCATAGCACAAGACTTTTGCATTACTTACTTATAACGGTAGGTAATGCGACCCCTGGTAAGATCGTAAGGAGAAATCTCTACTACAACCTTGTCACCAGGGAGAATTCGAATGTAATTCATTCGAATCTTACCTGAGATGGTGCAAAGGATGGTCTTGCCGTTCTCTAACTCAACGTTAAACATAGCATTTGGCAGGGGTTCTAGTACCTTGCCTTCAAGCTCAATCGCGTCTTGTTTAGCCAACTTTCATCCTCTCGACACATCGACAGCGGTTATCAATAATACATAAAAATGTGCCACTCGTCTATCACTTATTTTTTCAACACAATTAGATAGCGAGAAGAACAATGTATGTGTTACTCAAGACCGCCTTGCATCTCGCACCATGGACCAACTTCATCTTCTGAAACGATAACGGGGCCATCGGCAGTAATAGCAACCGTGTTCTCATAATGTGCTGATGGCAGGCCATCATCGGTAACAACGGTCCAACCATTCTCAAGAACGGTGCAATCGTAGGTACCCATAGCAATCATAGGCTCAATTGCAATTACCATTCCCTCACGAAGAACAATACCGTTACCTGCACGACCATAATTTCTGACCTCTGGGTCCTCGTGAAGATTGCGACCAATACCATGACCAACAAAATCACGAATGACACCATAGCCATTATCCTCGGCAAGTTTCTGAACTGCATGGCCAACGTCGCCAAGACGAGCACCAGGAACAGCAGCTGCAATACCTGCCTTAAGGCAATCGCGGGTAACCTCACAAAGTGCCTGGGTTTTCTCGTCAACTGTTCCGCAGTAGAACGTCCAAGCGTTATCTCCTGCCCAACCGTTAACGGTAGCACCCGTGTCAATGGTCAGAATATCGCCATCTTGCAAAATGACGTTAGCTGATGGAATACCGTGAACAATCTGCTCGTTAATAGAAGAGCAAACAGATCCAGGGAATCCACCGTAGCCCTTAAAGGTAGGGGTTCCGCCATGAAGTCTAATAAAAGCTTCAACAGCGCGGTCAATCTCGAGCGTTGAAACACCAGGTCTAATCATGGATCCAGCACGACGAAGGGCTGCCTTAGAAAGGGCGCCCGACACCTTCATTGCATCGATTTGTTCAGGTGTTTTTATCGTAATCATAGTGCGAGGAGTGTCTTTACGTCGGCGAATACCTCGTCAACAGGACGATCTCCGTTGACCTCCTTCAGAATTCCATGACCCTTGTAGTACTCGATCAAAGGAGAAGTCTGGTTCTCGTATACATCAAGACGCTTACGAATTGTCTCCGGCTTATCGTCATCACGCTGATACATCTCGCCAGAGCAATTTGGGCAAGTCTCTGTACCAGCAGGTGCAGTATAACCACACTCTTTGCACGTACGGCGAGAAGAAAGACGCTCAACAATAACCTCTGGCTCAACAGCAACAAGCAGAGCTGCATCAAGCTTGAGGCCCATATTCTGAAGCTCAGAATCAAGGGTTACTGCCTGAGCGGTGTTGCGTGGGAAGCCATCAAGAATAAAACCAGCCTTTGCATCGTCTGCAGAAAGGCGCTCTTTTACCAGGTCAATTACAAGCTGATCTGGAACGAGCTGACCAGCATCCATATACTCTTTAGCCTTAACGCCAAGCTCAGACTGAGCTTTAACAGCAGCACGAAGAAGGTCACCGGTTGAGATGTGTGCAAGTCCATACTCTGCAACGAGCTTCTGAGCCTGTGTACCCTTGCCAGCGCCAGGTGCGCCGAGAAGAACAATGTTCATGCTTCGCCTTCCTTTCAAATAATAAAAGGGGCCTGTTTCCAGGCCCCTTTATGCTACGTATTAAGAACTACTTAAAGAAGCCCTCATAGTTGTGCATCTTAAGGTGGGACTCAATGGAAGAGAGTGTATCCATTGCAACACCGACCATAATCAGGACGGAAGTTCCACCAAACGCCTGTATCAACGAATCGCCTGTGAACCAGAAAATAATGGTTGGGACGATTGCAAGAACTGCCATAAAGATAGCACCGGGGAGGGTGACTCTGTCAATAACAGTCTTGATATACGTTGAAGTAGCAGTACCTGGACGAACACCAGGAATAAAGCCACCCTGCTTCTTAAGCTGGTCTGCTGTCTCCTCTGGATTGAACACCATTGAAGTGTAGAAGTATGCAAAGAAGACAATGAACATAACTGAGAGAACCCAGTTAACCCATCCAGAAGAAAGTGAAGTAGCAAGATTTTGAATCCACTCTACTCCTGGGAAGAACACAGCAACCTGAGCAGGAAGGTACAGGATTGCAGATGCAAAGATGATTGGCACAACGCCTGCAGTGTTTACCTTAATTGGAAGGTAAGTTGACTGACCACCCATCATACGACGACCAACAACGCGCTTGGCATAGTTGATAGGAATACGACGCTGACCACGCTCAATGTAAACAATGAGCGGAATAATAGCGAGCATAACCACAACAGTAACAACGGTAAGAACAATGTTTCCACGAGTAGCTACTGAAGAAATAAGGGCTGTTGGAAGTCCAGCCATGATGTTTGCAAAGATGATAAGACTCATTCCGTTGCCAACACCCTGCTGGGTAATAACCTCACCAAGCCACATAATAATGATGGCACCAACTAGCATGGTAAAGACTACCAGGAAGTTTTCAAGTGCCTCAGGCACGCCCTCCATAGATGCAAAAGATACACCATAGCTCTTAAACAAGAACAGGTAACCAACTGCATTGAGCAGAGCTAGGCCAACCGTAAGATAACGCGTGTACTGCGTAATCTTACGCTGGCCGCTCTCACCATCTTTAGCAAGCTCGCCAAGAGATGGAATAACGGACTGCATCATCTGGAAGATGATCTGAGCCGTAATGTAAGGCATGATGCCCAGACTGAAAACAGACATGCGAGAAAGAGCGCCACCCGAAAATAGGTTAAGCACGGCCATTGCGCCATTCTTAGAAAGACCATTCTGATAAACAGAAAGCATCTGCTGGAATGGAGCACCGGGCACAGGAAGATACGCACCAAAACGGTACAGAAGAAGAATCAGTACCGTAAGGAGAATCTTTCCCCTTAGTTCCGGAACACGAAATGCGTTGGCGATTCCTTTACTCACTACTCGGCCTCAACCTTTCCACCGGCCGCCTCGATCTTAGCCTTTGCGGAGGCGGAAACCTTGTCGACCTTAACAGTGAGCTTCTTAGAAAGCTCGCCATCACCCAGAACCTTGACTGGGATGAAGTTGTACTTAATAACTCCCTTAGCAACCAGAGCCTCTGCGTCTACGGTCTCGCCGTCTGCAAAGAGAGCGTTCAGACGAGCAACGTTGACTGGAGCGTACTCAACACGGTTGTGGTTAGTGAAACCAGGAAGCTTAGGAAGACGCATAGCCAGTGGCTGCTGTCCACCCTCGAAGCCAGCGCCCTTGCCGCCACCAGAGCGGGAGAGCTGACCATTCATACCGCGGCCGGCAAAAGTACCATTGCCTGAAGAATTACCGCGACCTACGCGCTTACGATTTTTGCGCGAACCCACTGCGGGGCGAAGATCATTGAGCTGCATTATTACTACCTCTAGTTCTCTTCAACCTCGACAAGGTGCTTAACCTTGAAGATCATTCCACGAATGCTTGGGTTGTCAGGCTGCTCGACGGTATCGCCGATCTTGTGGAGGCCGAGGGCCTTCACCGTAGCAGTCTGGTCCTTCTTGACGCCTGCAACGGCGCCACGGACAAGCTTGATGCTAAGGTTCTTAGCCATCGTTAGTTCTCCTTTCCGACGAACATATCGCCGACGGTTAGGCCACGACGCTCAGCTGCTTCTTCTGGGCTGGAAAGCTCCTTCAGACCCTCAGCTGCTGCCTTAATCATGTTCAGAGCGTTGTCGGTACCAAGGGACTTAGAAAGTACATTGGTGATACCTGCAAGCTCGAAGAGTGGACGAATAGGACCACCAGCAATAACACCAGTACCCTCGAATGCAGGCTTAATAAGAACAGAACCTGCACCGTAGTGACCAGTGACTGCGTGTGGTACGGAACCAGTCTCGGTCAGTGGGACCTTGAACATGTTCCTCTTTGCGTCCTCGACGCCCTTCTGAATTGCCAGAGGTACCTCAGCGGAACGACCCTGGCCAATACCAACGTTACCCTTACCGTCGCCAACGACTACCAGAGCAACGAGTGACATACGGCGGCCACCCTTAACGGTCTTGGAAACGCGGTGAATATAAACGACGCGCTCCTGAAGATCCGTATCCTGCTGGCGCTTACGATCACGTGCCATTGAATCCTCCTAGAACTTCAGGCCCGCGTTGCGGGCGCCATCTGCCAAAGCCTTGACGCGGCCGTGATAGAGACGGCCACCACGGTCAAAAGTGACCTCAGTGACGTTCTTCTCGGCAGCGCGCTTACCGATAAGCTCACCTACGAACTCAGCTGCCTCCTTGTTGGAGCCAACCTTGCCAGTAGAACGGAACTCTGGGTCAAGCGTAGAGGCAGAGCAGAGAGTTCTTCCAGAAGCGTCGTCAATAAGCTGTGCATAAATGTTTGCGTTTGTGCGGTGAACTGCAAGACGCGGACGCTCAGGTGTACCAAAGACCTTGGCACGTACGCGGCGCTTGCGGCGTTCAAGACCCGCCTTTTTCGCCTGCTGCTTGTTCATTCCTTCTCCTTAGAGACATGCCATCACCTAACGGGGTGATGGTCTTTTAGCCTAAAAGTAGGGTTGCTTTACTTAGCAGCCTTACCGAGCTTCCTGCGGATGTGCTCACCTTCGTAGTGAATGCCCTTGCCCTTGTAAGGCTCTGGTGGACGCTTCATACGAATCTCAGCTGCAACCTGGCCGACCTTCTCCTTAGAAATACCCTTAACAGTAAGGTGAGTGTTATCAGGTACCTCAAAGCTAATGCCCTCAGGTGCAACATAGAGAACTGGGTGAGAATAACCAAGGGAAAGGTCAAGATCCTTGCCCTTAAGTGCTACACGGTAACCAACGCCGGTGAGCTCGAGCTTCTTCTCGAAGCCCTCAGAGACACCAACAACCATGTTGTGGATAAGGGTACGGACAAGACCCTGCTGAGCATTGGACTCAGTGGACTCGTCAACGCGAGTAACAAGAATCTCCTCGCCCTCCTGAGCGATAGCAACCAGCTCAGAGAAAGTACGAGTCAGCTCGCCCTTAGAACCCTTAACGGTAACGGTGGTGTTATCAACTGTCACAGTGACTCCAGCAGGAATCTGGACAGGCTTCTTACCAATACGAGACACGGCTGTCTCCTTTCATTCCTGTCAGATTTACCAAACGTAAGCGATGACCTCGCCGCCAACGCCGTTCTTACGAGCGTCGCGGTCGCACATCATGCCCTTAGAAGTGGAAACCACTGCAGTACCAAGACCACCAAGAACGCGTGGAAGCTTCTCAGCGGTGGAGTAAATGCGCAGACCAGGCTTGGAAATACGACGAATGCCGCGGATAACCTTAGCGCGCTTCTTACCATACTTAAGGGTGATGTGAAGAGTCTTCTGAGGCTTAGTATCCTCAACGGTGTAACCCTCGACATAGCCCTCTTCGGTGATGACGCGAGCAATCTCAACGAGCACCTTGCTCGATGGCATGAATACGGAATCCTTGCCAGCTGAGTTTGCGTTACGAATACGCGTCAGCATGTCTGAAATGGGATCGGTAATTTTCATTTGATCCTTCTCCTTCGTTAATGATGAAACTGCGTGTCTGGTTCATCTACACCCGTGGCGCAGATGCCTTGACGCCAGAGCCCTGAGTCCTACCAGCTTGCCTTGCGGACACCAGGAAGCTCGCCCTTGCTCGCTAGCTCACGGAAGCACACACGGCACAGACCAAACTTGCGGTAAACGGAGTGGGGACGTCCACAACGCTGGCAACGGTTCTGTGTGCGCGTAGAGTACTTCGGCTCACGCGAGGCTTTGACGATCATCGAAGTCTTAGCCACAAATCCTCCTTCAAAATGCAACTTGGCGAACGCCAAGATGACTTCAAACAATAGTGCTGGTGACTATGTCACCCGGCATCGAAGATGCCAACAGGAATGCGCTTAACTTAAAGCGCAGGTAAAAGTTAGTCCTGCTTGAATGGGAAGTGGAAGGCGTCGAGAAGTGCCTTGCCCTCCTCATTGGTCTTAGCAGTGGTGACAATGGTGATGTCCATACCGCGGGTGTGGTCCATCTTGTCAAAGTCAATCTCTGGGAAGATGAGCTGCTCGGTTACGCCCATGGAGAAGTTACCACGGCCGTCGAAGCTCTTAGCAGAGATACCACGGAAGTCGCGAATACGAGGAATTGCAACTGCAATCAGACGATCCAGGAACTCCCACATACGATCGCCACGAAGGGTAACTTTAGCGCCGATTGGCATACCCTGGCGAAGCTTAAAGGTTGCGATAGACTTGCGAGCGTGTGTAACAAGTGGCTGCTGACCAGTGATGGTACGGAGGTCGTTTACAGCGCCGTCAATTGCCTTAGCGTCTGTAGCTGCCTCGCCAACACCCATGTTGACAACGATCTTCTCAAACTTAGGAATCTGGTTAACGTTGGTGTAACCAAATTTCTCCTTCAGAGCATCACGCACAGATGCGTAGTAAAGCTCTTTAAGGCGAGGTGTGTACTTCTCGTCTGCCATGGTTTCTCCTTAACTCTTGGGGTTTTAAGTGCGGGGATCGCCTCGCACCTCCTAGTTTGGCGAACTAGGAGCCATCTGCGTCCTCGAGACATACGTGTCCCATAGAAAGACGCAATGAACAATATTAGACCTTATTGAGCAAAAAAGGGGCGAGAATTTCAAGCTAGCTGATATTTTTTCGTGTCATCACACGACTTCCACACGAACCGTACTTCTCGCCCAAAAGAAAACCCCGCTATCTGACGATAACGGGGTTTGAAGTAGCTCTTAGATGTTTCTTACAAAGCGAGAAACACGGGTAACTTAGAGCTCAGCGCCTGACTTCTTGGAGACGCGGACCTTGGTGCCGTCCTCCTTGATCAGGTAGCCAACACGAGTTGGCTTGTCGGTCTTAGGGTCGATAAGAGCAACATTGGAAGCGTCGATTGCTGCCTCTGCCTCAACGATGCCACCCTGCTGGTTAGCTGCGTTTGGCTTGACATGGCGCTTTGCAATTGCAACGCCCTCAACGACAACCTTGTTCTTCTCTGGATATACGCGAAGTACCTCGCCGCGCTTACCCTTGTCCTTACCAGTGAGGACCTCGACCTTGTCGCCCTTCTTGATCTTCATCTTAGGCATGTCGTTCCTCCTTAAAGGGTCTCAGGTGCAAGTGAGACAATCTTCATGTACTTGTGGTCGCGCAGCTCGCGAGCGACTGGTCCAAAGATACGAGTACCCTTGGGCTCACCCTCTTTGTTAACGAGAACGCATGCGTTCTGGTCAAAGCGGATGTAGCTACCGTCCTTGCGACGGGTGTCCTTAGCGGTACGAACGATGACGCAGCGAACAATGTCGCCCTTCTTCACCGAACCACCTGGAGTAGCCTCCTGGACAGCGCCAATGATGACGTCGGCAAGGCCGGCGTAACGACGCTTGGAGCCACCAAGGACCTTGACGCACTTTACGCGCCTTGCGCCGCTGTTGTCAGCGACGTTGAGAATGGTCTCCATCTGAATCATGTGACGTTCCTCCGGAACCTAATTTCTCAGAGGTGCGCGTATTTGCGCACATGAGAAATAATGATAGATACAAAACTAGGTTGAGCTAAAAGCTGTTTCCTAGGTGCTAATTACTTAGCGCGCTCAACAATCTCTGCGAGACGCCAACGCTTGGTCTTGGAAAGAGGACGAGTCTCCATGACGCGGACGGTATCGCCCAGACCAGCCTCGTTGTTCTCATCGTGAACGTGAAGCTTCTTGCCGATGGTCATCATCTTGCCATACTTAGGGTGGTGCTTACGGTACGTAATCTCTACCGTAATCGTCTTCTCGCCAGAGATGGAGACGACGAGTCCGGTACGAACCTTACGCGCATTTCTGCTTTCGGTCTCTGCCATAACTTATCTCCTGCGATCTAGTTCTGCTCTGCGGATGCTTCCGCAGCAATTTGACGGGTGCGCATCTCGGTCTGAACGCGAGCAATGTCACGCTTAACAGCCTTGACACGAGCGGTGTTGTCCAGCTGGCTAGTTGCCATCTGGAAACGAAGATTAAAGAGCTCTGCGCGGCCTTCCTCGAGTTTCTTAGCGAGGTCTGCATCGCTCATAGCCTTGATTTCGGTGTACTTCATTAGTTCTCACCGTCCTGATCGGCCTTGGAGACAATCTTGGTCTTAATTGGAAGCTTGTGCTGAGCAAGACGGAGAGCCTCACGAGCAACTTCCTCTGGTACGCCATCAATCTCGAACATGATACGACCAGGCTTAACAACTGCTACCCACTCTTCTGGGTTACCCTTACCGGAACCCATGCGAGTCTCTGCAGGCTTCTTGGTGATTGGCTTATCTGGGAAGATAGTAATCCAAACCTTACCGCCACGCTTCATCTCACGGGTGAGAGCAATACGAGCAGCCTCAATCTGGCGGTTAGTAATCCAGTGAGCCTCCTCTGCACGGATGCCCCAGGAACCAAAATGCAGCTGGGTATTACCCTTTGCCTGGCCCTTCATGGAACCGCGCTGTACCTTACGGTGCAATACACGCTTTGGAGCAAGCATTAACGGCCCCTCCTCTCATTGCGAGCACGACGAGGACGAGCGGAGCCCTCAAGAGCTGGGTTAGGTGTTGGCTGTCCAGGCATCTTCTCGCCGTAATAAATCCAAACCTTGATACCAACAGCGCCCATGGTGGTGCGACCTGTAGCGGTACCATAGCCGATTGCAGCACGAAGGGTGTGCAGAGGCACGCGACCCTCACGGTACCACTCACGGCGGCCCATCTCAGCACCGTTCAGACGACCGGAGCACTGGATACGAATACCCTTAGCGCCAGCCTTACGAGCGGACTGAACAGCCTTACGCATAGCGCGACGGAAAGCGACACGCTGCTCAAGCTGCTCTGCGATGGACTGAGCAACAAGGTTTGCGTCAAGCTCAGGACGCTTAACCTCGACAACATCAACGTTGACCTGACCCTTGCCGACCTTAGCAACACGCTCAAGATCTGCACGAAGGCCGTCAATCTCTGCACCCTTCTTGCCAATGACAATACCAGGACGTGCGGAGAAAATAGTTACCTTGACCTTATCGCCAGCGCGCTCGATATCAATACGAGCAACGGCTGCCTTCTCAAGGCGCTTCTCAAGATACTTGCGGATAGCAAGATCGTTGCCGAGCTGCTCGGCGTAGTCCTTATCGGCGTACCAACGAGAACGCCAGCTCTCGGTTACACCAAGACGGAAGCCTGTAGGCTGTACTTTCTGACCCATTCCTACGCCTCCTTTCGAGGTGCAACGACAACGGTAATGTGGCTCATGCGCTTGTTAATGCGGGAAGCCGAACCCTTTGCACGAGGGCGAATACGCTTAAGCGTTGGGCCTTCGTCAACAAAAGCGGTCTTGACTACCAGGTTGTTAGCGCGGAGACCATTGTTGTTCTCAGCGTTAGCAACTGCAGAGCGCAGAACCTTAGCAACATCAGTAGCGGCAGCGCGAGTCGAGAACTGAAGAACCTCAAGGGCCTTCTCGACAGACTTACCGCGGACAAGCGCGACAACTGCGCGAGCCTTACGAGGAGCAACGCGAACATACTTAGCTGTTGCGCGAACCTCAATAGAATCGGTGTTCTTAGCCATTTACTACACTCCCCCTATTTGGCCTTGTGACCGCGGAAGGTACGGGATGGGGAGAACTCGCCCAACTTGTGACCAACCATGGACTCGGTGACGTACACAGGTACATGCTTACGACCATCGTGAACAGCGATGGTGTGACCGACCATCTCAGGGAAGATGGTTGAGGAACGTGACCAAGTCTTGATAACGTCCTTCTTGCCAGCCTCGTTCATTGCAGCGACACGCGCAAGGAGGCGAGTCTCCACAAAGGGGCCTTTTTTGAGACTTCTGCTCATTTCTCTACTCCTACTCGTGTCTTACTTGGACTTACGACGGCGAATGATCAGGCGGTTAGAAGCCTTCTTCGGGTCGCGGGTCTTATAACCCTTGGTTGGCTTACCCCATGGGGTGACGGAAGGACGACCAGAAGTGTGGTTCTTACCTTCACCACCGCCGTGTGGGTGGTCAACAGGGTTCATGACAGTACCACGGACGGTAGGACGGACGCCTGCCCAACGGGAACGACCAGCCTTACCAACAACAATGTTGGAGTGCTCAGCGTTACCAACCTCACCGATGGTTGCACGGCAGGTCAGAAGAACACGACGGAGCTCGGAGGAAGGCATACGCAGAACTGCATAGCCGTTGTCCTTACCCATGAGCTGGACGGAAGTACCAGCAGCACGTGCCATTGCAGCACCCTTGCCAGGCTGGAACTCAACTGCGTGAACAAGAGTACCTACTGGAATCTGCTCAAGAGTGGTGCAGTTACCAGGCTTGATGTCGATGTCCTTGGTACCAGAAAGAACGGTGTCACCGACGCTCAGGCCCTCTGGGCAAAGGATGTATGCCTTTGCGCCGTCTGCATAGTGCAGAAGAGCAATACGAGCGGAACGGTTAGGATCGTACTCAACAGTAGCGACCTTAGCTGGGATGTCATCCTTGCGACGCTTGAAGTCGATACGACGGTACTGGCGCTTGTGGCCACCACCCTGGTGACGGGTAGTGATGCGGCCATTGTTGTTGCGGCCAGCCTTCTTTGGCAGAGGCTCGAGAAGGGACTTCTCGGGCTTATCAGTTGTAATCTCAGCAAAGTCTGAGATTGTCTGGAAGCGCCTGCCTGCGCTTGTTGGCTTTAGATGCCTAACTGCCATAAACAGTATCCCTTTCTTCTCCGTTGGCTAGCCCGCTTAAGGGAAAGTCGAGCTAACACCGGATTACCACGGTACCGCGCGTATCTACTATGCGCGGCATACGAACCCGTACCTCAAAAGAGGCACGGGAGAAAAACCTTACTCAGCAGAGTTATTACCGAAGATCTCGATAGTCTCACCAGCAGCGAGGGTAACAATAGCCTTCTTCCACTGGCGGGTCTTACCTGCCTGCTGATAACGTACACGCTTGTTCTTTGGCTTAACAGAAAGTGTGTTTACCTTGGTGACGTGTACAGAGAAGAGCTTCTCTACAGCTGCAGCAATCTCTTCTTTACCTGCGTTACGAGCAACCTCAAAAGTGTACTTGCCCTGCTCCATCAGATCGAAAGCACGCTCTGAAACGATAGGACGAATGATGACCTCATAAGGAGAGTTCATTATGCGAGCACCTCCCCAAGCTGCTTAGCGACATCAGCGGACATAACAAGTGCGCCGTTGTCGATCAGGAAACGAGTAGTAACCTCAGAAACACCGAAGATTGAAACCTTAGGAAGGTTACGGAAAGAGAGGTAGGTGTTGACGTCGTCGTCTGGGACGATGACGGTAACGCGCTTACCCTCAATACCGAGGTTCTGAAGTGCAGCCTTTGCCTGCTTGGTGGAAGGCTGAGCAAACTCGAGAGAATCAACGAGGACAAGCTCGGAGTCTGCAACCTTGCCGGAGAGGACGGACCTCATAGCAAGCTTGACCATCTTGTTGTTAATACGACGTGCGTGGGAACGAGGGGTAGGTCCAAAGATGACGCCACCACCAGTCCACTGACCAGCACGAATAGAACCCTGGCGAGCACGACCAGTACCCTTCTGACGGTAAGGCTTAACGCCACCGCCGGATACCTCGTGACGGTTCTTTGTAGAGTGGGTACCCTGACGTGCGGATGCGTCCTGGCAGACTACAACCTGGTGCACAACAGGGATGTTTGGCTCAATGCCATAGACGTCAGAGGAGAGCTCGGCGTCGCCGACCTTCTTTCCCTCTACGTTCTTAATCTCATACTTGGACATGTTGTCTCCTTGTTAGCCTAAGTGTTTGCCTAAAGGCCCTTAGGCCATGCGGACCTGGACGAGGGCATTCTTGCCGCCAGGAACAGCACCCTTGATAAGCATGAGGTTCTGCTCAGCATCAACGCGGACAAGCTTAAGGTTCTTGACCGTAACGCGCTCTGCGCCCATGTGACCATACATGTGAAGGCCCTTACGAACGCGTGCAGGGTATGCGCACTGACCAATGGAACCTGGACGACGCTGGTTACGAGAACCGTGAGTCATTGGACCGCGAGAGAAGTTCCAGCGCTTAACGGTACCCTGGAAACCCTTACCCTTAGAAGTGCCTGTTACGTCAACAGCGGTGACCTCGGAGAAGTCAGCAACTGTGACAACATCGCCGGTCTTGTGCTCAGAAGCATCCTCAACGCGAACCTCGCGGAGGTAACGCATTGGCTCGACGCCCTGTGCCTTGAAGTGACCAGCCATTGGCTTGTTGACATGCTTCTCGGAGATGTCGCCGAAGCCAATCTGTACGGCATTGTAGCCGTCCGTCTCAACAGTCTTTACCTGTGAAACGGTGCAGGGGCCAGCAAGAACGACGGTAACAGGAACGACGTTGTCGTTCTCGTCCCATACCTGGGTCATGCCCAGCTTGCGGCCGAGGATGGTATTAACCATGCTCTTTCCTAACCTTCGGTGGTCATGGGACCTTGAGAGCACATCGGGTACTCTTCCCCAGCGGACCACGTCCTGTACATACTGCCTTTAGACATAATTGTCCTGTTTGAGCAGCCCGTCTACTTTACACTCATTTTTGACAAGAAACAAGCCTAAAATCTCTAAAAGATGAACGCTTTGTGAAGAGCGTTTGATACCTTCTAGCTGCGAGATCTTTCTTCTCGCCTATTTTGCGAGGTCAAACCGCTGACCCGGGCGTATCCATTGGCGAGAAACCCAAGGAATTTTGAAGAGTTTTTTCAAAAAATTTGTAAAAACAATCCACGATAACAACTTTTCCAAAATCAGGCTGCCAAGACTAAGCAACTAAGGCTAGGCAACTAAGATCAGACAGCCAAGAGTTTCTTGAGCAATGCTTCGCAACCCTCAGTAACATCCTCATACGTCAAATCAAAGTTGCCTGAGTACCATGGGTCCGCAATATCACGAGGCTTCTCCGTCCAATCAAGGAGCAGCGAAACCTTTCCAAGCGGATCATTCTTAAGCATACGCATCATGTTGCGCAGATTATTGTGGTCCATGCCAATGAGGTAATCAAAGTTCTCGTAATCTGCGCGCGTCATCTGCCTCGCACGATGATTGCCGCAATGAATTCCCTCTTGCTGTAACTTTCGGCGCGTGCGAGGATCAACTGGATTGCCAATCTCCTCTGTAGAGGTTGCGGCTGAGTCGATGACAAACGAGTCTGCCAGACCGTTTTTCTCGACAAGGTCCTGCATGACGTACTGTGCCATTGTTGACCTGCAGATATTTCCGTGGCACACAAAGAGGATTTTTGTCATGCGGGAGCTTTCCTGGCAGTCGGTGTTCTGCTGGCTACTTGCGTTTTGCTGACCACTTATGTTGTGCGAGCTTTGGTTCATCTCTTCTCCTGTGCGCTGTAAAAGTATTCGCTTCCCTATTCTACGGGTTTCTCGCCAAGTGCAGATGTGAGTTATGTCTAGAAAAGTCTGCCTGAAAAGTACAAAGAATCTGTATTTGCGCCACCGATTCTTTAACAAAATCAGGCAAATCCACAGATTCTTTGATGTATTTAGGCAAAAGTTACAGATTCTTTGAAGAAATCAGGCACACGTCAGGCTCGCGCCGCCCACCTGGCGAGAAACCCGTCCACTTCCAGCATATGCGCACAAGAAACCCGGTATCCAAACGAAATGGATGCCGAGTTGAACTCGCTTGCGACCCGTGTTCGCACGGTCTTCGCACGTGGCCCTACGCTCGTGGTCCTTCGTACGTGGTCCTTCGCACGTGGTTCAACGCCATCCACGCAAAAACCCTCCCGCGCGAAGATGCGCAGGAGGGTTTGCAAGTTGGATTAAGCCGTATGCTTAGAGCTTGATCTCGATATCGACACCAGCTGGAAGGTCGAGACGCATAAGCGAATCAACGGTAGAAGCGCTTGGGTCGAGAATATCGATGAGACGCTTGTGAGTACGCATCTCAAACTGATCACGGGAATCCTTATCCTTGTGTGGTGAGCGGATAACCGTGTAAAGGTTGCGCTCGGTTGGCAGAGGGATAGGACCGGAAACACGCGCACCTGTCTTCTGTGCGGTGTCAACAATCAGCTTAGCGGACTGATCAATGACCTCGTGATCATAGCCCTTGAGGCGAATCCTGATCTTCTGGCTTGACACTTTGGGTACCTCCATAAATGAGCTAGAGCTCGTGGTCGTTTACTTAGGATGCAGAGCCGCCGTTTTTGGCGACAATCTCTTCGCGTACAGCGTTAGGAACGGGCTCGTAAGAATCGAACTGCATGGTGTAGCTCGCACGGCCCTGGGTCTGGGAACGAAGGTCGGTTGCATAACCGAACATCTCACCAAGAGGCACCTTAGCGCGGATGACCTTGGCGTCCATACGATCGTCCATACCCTCAATCTTGCCACGACGGGAAGAAAGGTTGCCCATAACGTCGCCCATGTACTGCTCAGGTGTCTCAACCTCAACAGACTCAACTGGCTCGAGAAGGACTGGGTTGGACTTCTTGAGAGCATCCTTAATTGCCATAGAACCAGCAATCTTGAATGCAGCCTCAGAGGAGTCGACCTCGTGGTAAGAACCGTCAACAAGGGTGACCTTGATGTCGACTACTGGGTAACCAGCAATAACACCGTTCTCAAGAGCCTCACGAATGCCCTTATCGATAGATGGGATGTACTCCTTAGGAATAACACCACCAACGATAGCGTTGACAAACTCGTAACCCTTGCCCTCTTCCTGTGGCTCAAGGTCGATGACTGCGTGGCCATACTGACCCTTACCACCGGACTGACGAACAAACTTGCCCTCAGCGTGGCTTACTGCCTTACCAGCAGTCTCGCGGTAAGCAACCTGTGGCTTACCAACGTTGCAGTCAACCTTAAACTCACGACGGAGACGGTCAACAATAATCTCAAGGTGAAGCTCGCCCATACCAGCAATGATGGTCTGGCCGGTCTCGTGATCAGTGTGAACCTGGAAGGTTGGGTCCTCTTCAGCCAGCTTAGAAAGGCCGATAGACATCTTCTCCTGCTCAGCCTTGGTCTTAGGCTCAACAGCAACGTCGATAACAGGATCTGCGAAGCTGATGGACTCAAGGATGATTGGGTTCTTCTCGTCACAAAGGGTGTCACCAGTAGTGGTGTTCTTCAGACCAACGCATGCAACAATGTCGCCTGCGGAGCACTCGTCACGATCAACACGGTCGTTTGCGTTCATCTCAAGGATGCGGCCAAAGCGCTCACGGTTGTCCTTGACGGAGTTGTAGACGTAAGAACCTGCCTCAGCCTGACCAGAGTAAACACGAATGTAGGTAAGCTTACCAACATAAGGGTCAGTCATGATCTTGAATGCAAGAGCGGAGAATGGCTCCTTAACGTCTGCGTGACGGACAGCCTCGTCACCCTTAGGAGTGACACCATCAATCTCTGGAACATCAAGAGGGCTTGGAAGGAAGTCGATGACTGCGTCCAGAAGCTCCTGGATACCCTTGTTCTTGTAAGCAGAACCAACAAAGACAGGGTTAATCTGACCAGCAAGAACGCCAGCACGAAGAGCACCCTTAAGGGTCTCAACGTCAACCTCTTCACCCTCGAGAACAGCCATCATGACGTCCTCAGAGAAGTCAGAAGCTGCCTCAAGAAGCTCTTCACGCTTCTCAGCTGCAATCTCTACAAACTCTGCAGGAATCTCATCGAGTGGCTCAGGGTAAATCATGCCCTTAGCATCCTCTTTGAAGTCCCATGCAGTGTTGGTGACAAGGTCGATAAGACCCCAGAAGTTGGACTCAGCGCCCATTGGGACCTGAGCTGCAATTGCGTTTGCGCCGAGGCGGTCACGCATGGTCTGGATTGCACGGAAGAAGTCTGCACCTACGCGGTCAAACTTGTTGATGAATGCAATACGAGGTACGCCGTACTTGGTTGCCTGACGCCAAACGGTCTCGGACTGTGGCTGAACGCCTGCAACTGCGTCGAAGACTGCAACTGCGCCGTCCAGAACACGAAGAGAACGCTCAACCTCAGCGGTAAAGTCAACGTGACCTGGGGTGTCGATGATCTGGATGACGTGGTCTTTCCAGAAGCAAGTGGTAGCTGCGGAAGTAATGGTTACGCCGCGCTCCTGCTCCTGAACCATCCAGTCCATGGTTGCTGCACCGTCGTGGACCTCACCAATCTTGTGGGTCTTACCGGTGTAGTAAAGAATACGCTCCGTAGTGGTGGTCTTACCAGCATCGATGTGAGCCATGATGCCGATGTTGCGGAGGTCTTTAAGATTGTACTTAGTCTTAGCCATTTGTTTGCTACTCCTGAATTCCGACTAGAAGCGGTAGTGGGAGAAGGCGCGGTTGGCCTCAGCCATCTTGTACAGGTCCTCGCGGCGCTTGACGGATGCACCTACGCCGTTAGTTGCGTCGATGATCTCGTTTGCAAGACGCTCTGCCATGGTCTTCTCTTTACGGCTACGGCTGAAAGTGACCATCCAGCGGATAGCAAGAGTAGTTGCACGGCGGGAGTTGACCTCCATTGGAACCTGGTAAGTAGCGCCACCAACACGCTTAGGCTTAACCTCGAGTGTTGGGCGAATGTTATCCATAGCCTTCTTGAAGACAGTGAGGGCATCCTCGCCAGTCTTCTCTGCGACGATGTCAAATGCACCGTAGACAATGCGCTCTGCGGTTGCTTTCTTGCCGTCGAGAAGGACCTTGTTAATGAGCTGGGTTACCAGACGATTGTTGTAGACGGCGTCAGGCATAACCTCACGACGTACTGCTGCTGCGCGACGCGGCATATTAATCTCCTAAGAACTAGTTCGAGTAGTGGACGTGATTACTTAGCACGCTTAGTGCCGTAACGGGAACGGCCCTGAGCACGATTCTGAACTGCTGCGCAGTCGAATGCACCGCGAACAACCTTGTAACGAACACCAGGAAGGTCACGGACACGGCCGCCACGAACCAGAACAATGGAGTGCTCCTGGAGGTTGTGGCCCTCACCAGGAATGTAAGCGGTTACCTCAATGCCATTAACAAGACGAACACGAGCAACCTTACGGAGTGCTGAGTTAGGCTTCTTTGGCGTAGTGGTGAAAACGCGGGTGCAAACACCACGCTTCTGTGGGTTGTGCTGAAGAGCGGCGTTCTTGGACTTTGACTTGACGCTCACGCGGCCCTTACGTACGAGCTGGTTAATAGTAGGCAAGATCTTCTCCTTCTTATACCTATCTACCTGCAGTTTTACATATTCGAAAGGCGACACAGCACTGTCCCCTTGGAATTACGCAGGGAAGTACTTTACGCTGATGAAAGCCACATGTCAACAAGCCACTGTGCCGGGCGTATCCATACTTCATAGAAATTACAAATGCTAGGTAGCCTCAATCTCAGCAAGCTCAATTTCTAAGCCTTGGATGAGTTCGGTTTTCTCGCTAGAACAATAAGGGCATGTGCGACCATACGTTACCGTAGCGTACGTTTTATTGCACGATAAACACTGTGTTAGAGCTGGTACTTCTTCAATTTCTAGCTGCGCTCCATGCAGCAGTTCTGTGCGATCTGCTGCCCAGCGCCATACATCCAACAAATACGTTGGAACAACTCCAGATACCTCCCCTAGCTGCAACTTTACGCGCGCAACTGAAGTGAGGTTGTTTTGTTTTCCCAGGTCTTCAACCATATCTATGAGGTAAAACGCAATTCCCAGCTCATGCATGTTAGTTGATTTCTATTTGCACGTTAGCTTGAAATACCAGTACTGCCTGAGGCAACGGGATTACCAAGCTCATCGGTTGTGACATGAGACTGAGGCTTAGGAGTCTTAGTTTTTCTCGCGGGGTTCTTAATAATCTTTACCGCACGTTTTCCAACATACGAGAGAATTTTTCCCGCCTTATGCTCTGCGGCAACCATATCTGAACAGTGAGGATTGTCTCGGAACAGGTGAATTGCATCAAACTCGCAGCGTGTAGTACAGAGACCACAACCAATACACTTATTTGCATCAACAATTGAAGCGCCGCACTTCAAGCAGCGTGCGGTCTCGATTCTGATTTGCTCTGGCGTAAAAGTATGGCTAGGATCTGTCCAGTTATGCCTGATGTTTTTAACTGAATCGCATGCGGAACGCTGACGACCTGCGTGATCGTATCCACAAGACTCAACTGCTGCGTCAGATTTATCAAGCTCAACATAATGGCGCTGGTTACGGCCAATAGTCAAAGAAGAGCCTTTCTGCACAAAACGATGCAGTGAAACAGCAGCTTCATGACCTGCGGCAATAGCATCGATAACAAAGCGAGGACCCGTGTACACGTCTCCACCCACAAAGACATCGGGCTGAGCAGTCTGATACGTCTGGGAATCAGCACGCGCAAAATTGCCGCGCGTAAGCTCAACTGCCTCTCCCTCCAAAAGACTTCCCCACTCAACGGTTTGTCCAATAGACAAGACCACTGCATCTGCCTCAAGATACATTGTTTGCTCGTCATCAAAACAAGGCGAGAAACGCTTATCATTGTCAAAAACCCGCATACAGCATTTAAACATCACGCCGCAAACGTGTCCTTGCTCATCCGTGGCAATAAAAGCAGGTCCCCAACCATTCTTGATTGACACACCATCTTCCTGCGCTTCTGTGATTTCTTCTGGTAGTGCAGGCATCTCATCTGGCTGCTCTAGGCACACCATAGTAACTGACTCTGATCCGCAACGAGCAGAGACTCGAGCCGCATCAATGGCAACATTACCGCCGCCAATGACCACTGTCTTTCCAGGTACTTCATGCAGAGGATGTTCGGTTACAAAATGCAAGAAATCAACAGCAGAAATAACCCCATCGGCGTCTTCTCCAGCAATATTGGCCTTTCTACCGCCCTGGCAACCAATGGCAACATAAAAACCAATAAAGCCTTGAGCACGCAGTTCATCAAGGGTTATGTCTTTTCCTACCTCAACACCACAGCGAATCTCAACGCCCATTTCTTTAAGAACGTCAATCTCTGCGGCAACAACGTTTTTCTCGAGCTTGTAAGAAGGGATGCCATATACCATCATTCCGCCAGGAAGAAGGTTCTTCTCAAAAACAACGGGGTTGTAACCGCGTTCTGCCAGGTAATATGCACAGGACAGGCCGGCTGGACCTGCACCAATAATGGCAATTTTCTGGTTGAATCGGCCTCTATTTGACGGGATAACTGGCTCTGGAATAAAGCGATGTTCTGCCTCAAGATCTTTTTGAGCAATAAATTTCTTAACGTCATCAATGGCTACTGCCTGGTCAATAGTTCCTCGCGTACACGCTGCCTCGCAACGTTTATTGCAAACGCGACCACAAACAGCAGGGAATGGATTTTCTTTTTTGATGAGCTCAAGCGCATCTCGATAGCGACCTTCAGCAGCCATACGCAGATAACCCTGAACAGAAATATGCGCTGGACAGGCAACCTTACAAGGAGCGGTACCGGTATCGTGGCACTCAATACGGTTGTTATTTTTATAATTCCAATCCCAGTCAGGCTCTCCCCAGAACTTATCATCTGGAAGATCCTGAGTTGGGTAGGAAATTTTGCCCTTCCTAGTAGGAAGTTTCTGACCTAATTGAGGGGCTCCAGCTGGACAAACCTCTACGCACCCACCACAAGCAACACATTTTTCTTCATCAACGTGAGCCACAAAAGCGGAACGAGACAAATTAGGCGTATTAAACAGCTGAGAAGTTCTGAGTGCATAGCAAACATTTACGTTGCAGTTGCAAATAGCAAAGATCTTATCTTCACCGTCAATGTTGGTAATCTGATGAACAAAACCGTTTTTCTCGGCCTTTGTACAGATATCGATAACCTCATCGTAGGTAATATAGTGGCCTTTTCCTGTTTCTACACAGTAATCAGCCATATCTCCAATGGCAAGACACCAATCTTCTGGATCGTCAGCACAGCCGTCGCCACGAACTCGCTCAGCAAGGCGACAAGAACAGGGAGTTGCAGCATATCTATCGTATTTCTTGAGCCAATGCGAAATATGCTCAACAGTAACTGTGTGATTTACCTGCTCGATGGATCGTTCAACAGGAATGACATGCATACCAACGCCCGCGCCACCTTCAGGAACTAACTTGGTGACATTTTTGAGCGGTAAATAGGTCATACGCTCAAACAAAGAACCCATCTCGGGATGTTCTTCGAGTTGACGCTCGTTCATCACGGTAAACTCTGCGGAGCCAGGAACAAACATAGGAAGAACATACTGCTTTTGCTTGCTCTTGTTTTCCCAGTTGTACTCAATCATGCCCTTTACAGACAGGGTGTCTAGGATAGGCTGAAGCTCCCCCGCAGTTTTTCCAGTACGCTTGCAAAGCTCCTCTAAGGTAACTGGCTGGCGAACCTTCATGTATTTGGTTACCGCAGCTTCTTCCTCAGTCATAATTGCTGCTATGCCCCAATATTCTGGGTCATCTTTTACAATTTTGTGACCAAGGCGACTCGTAATTTTTTGAACTTCATCTCTTACAAGAGGCTTAAATTGCTCAGAAGAAGCTGGTCCAGGCTCATTTGGATCTACAGTTTTGTAATGAACTACCTCGTCATTTTCAGTAATGTGATTTTGAGCGAGTATGCGAGTAGGACCGCCAGCAGGGTTAGTAGTTGGCAATACGTTTCTGCGTGCAATTTCTTCATCAGTAAGACTGCCGCGCATGGCATTTTGACCTTTTGGAGTCTTACGTGCTGGTACTTCCTCTGCCATGACCTCTCCTATCAGGCATAAGACATTCTTTAAGCGCTAGCCATTGGTTACTGACTGCTTTTCCACTCAGCAACTTTGCAAGAAAGCCATTCAGTCCAAGCGTCTAATCCTTCCCCAGTTTTGGCAGAGAAAGGAATAACAACCGCCTTTGGATTTCTAAGGGCCACATTTTCCTTGAGTTTTTCCAGGTCAAAATCAAAATACGGTGCTACGTCTATTTTGTTAACAAGCACCACATCACAGACCTGATACATCAAAGGGTATTTCAACGGCTTATCGTCGCCTTCGGGAACAGAAAGAATAGTGACGTTTACGCCGGCACCGGTGTCAAACTCTGCCGGACATACCAAGTTCCCAACGTTCTCTAAAAAGATAAGGTCCACATCACCTGCATTGAGACCTTCAAGACCCTGAGCGCACATATGCGCATCGAGGTGACACATGCCGCCAGTATGCAGCTGAATGGCTTTCACGCCCGTTTCTGAAATAGCAGCCGCATCAACATCTGAATCAATATCAGCTTCCATAACAGCAATGGAAACCTTATCTTTCAGGGCAGCAATGGTCTTTTTAAGGGTGGTAGTTTTGCCAGAACCTGGAGAAGACATAAGGTTTACCAGCAGAGTTCCCTTTTTCTTCATTTCTTCTCTTAGTTGATCGGCGCTTTTCTCGTTAGCTGCAAAAACACTCTGCTTAACTTCAATGATGCGATACTCACCCATAAGTTCTCTCCACAATTCCGATACGTATGTTAATGACCTAAAAGGTGTGCGGCGTGTGCAAGGCCAACGCGGATTAGCGTTGTGACGTGCTCATCTGCAAGTGAATAGATAACTTTTCTGCCATCTCTTTTTGCATTGACAAGACCGCGGTCGCGCAAAAGACGCAACTGGTGAGAGGTTGCTGACTGAGATACCGAAAGCATTTCTTGTAGCTCTGTTACGCTTTTCTCGCCATTTACTAGAGCACCCAAAATCTGGAATCGAGTGAAATCAGACAGTGCATCAAAAATCTGGGTTGCATCGTAGATAATGTCATCGTTTACCAGGTATTCATTCAGCTTCTGATCAGAAACATAATCGCACGTAGAATGAGTGTGCTCGCATTTTTCGGAATCGTGGGAGTGACTATCCATTTGCTATTCCTATCCTTTAAGAGCCGCAAAATAAATGACTTACCAAACGTAATTCATAAAAGATTAGTATATACCGATACTCGCTTCTGTAAGCGTAACTAAAAGAGGACTCCAGCTAACGGCTGAAGTCCTCTTCTGTATCGGAGTCAATCTCCGAAAAAGTTTGATATATCAGGCGAGATTATTTACTCGTCTTCGCCGTCTGCCTCAGCGTCCATGCGGACAACCTGATTGAGAAGGTCATCCAGAGAACCAAGGTCCTCGTTGATTACATCAGGGCTAACCTCGTCGGAAGAAGAACCGATGAGTGTCTCGGTGTAATCAGAGTGCGTGGATGGAGCTGCAGAGCCCAGCATCAAGCCGCCATCGCCTTCTGGCGAGAAGACCATGTTGAGCAGCTGAGAAAGATCCTCAGAATCTGCCTCATCCTCTTCTGGCTCAAGGATGTAAAGGAGGTTACGAGCCTCAAGGCCATCGCGGAGCTCCTCGATTGCCTTTGCACCAATGCCATCGATACGAAGCAGGTCTTCCTCGGTCTTACCGATAAGATCGCCTACGGTCTCAATGCCAACCTCGCTGAACTTGTTGGTCCAACGCTGTGACACGCCAAGATCGTCGAAGAGATACAGCTTTGCGTCCTCGCTTGAAAGCGTACGGCCATTCTTGGAGTAAACGCCACCGTTGTAATCCTCGTTGACCCAGTCAAGCTGCTTAGGAAGCTGCTCCTCGATATCCTTAAGCTCTGCTGGTGCCCAGTCTGGAAGAGACTTAGCAAGAGAAGAGGTTGGGCCATCAATCTTGGTGCCATGGTAGGTAAGCTCAACATCGTTGTATGCGGAGAGACCAGTACCTGCAGGAATCTGCTTACCAACAATAACGTTGGACTTGAGGTCAAGCAGGTGGTCAACGTCGCCCTCGATAGCTGCAGAGGTAAGAACGCCTGCAGTACGAATGAACGATGCACTGGAGAGCCAAGAATCAATAGAGCTTGCAACCTTCAGAGTACCAAGGATTGCTGGCTCTGCCTCTGGTGGAGTACCACCAGCAAGGGCAATGTTCTGGACAGTCTCTGCAAAGACATAGCGGTCCACGTACTGACCAAGCAGGTACGAAGAGTCACCTGGGTTGGTAACCTGAACACGGCGAAGCATCTGACGTGCGATAACCTCAATGTGCTTATCGTTGAGTTCTACACCCTGAGAGGTATAGACGTCCTTAACGGACTCAACGAAGGTGTGCATAGTGGACTCAATGTCAGTGAGTCGACGGAGCATACGGAAGTTGACGAAGCCGCGGGTAATCTGGTCACCAGCACGGACAACAACGCCATCCTCAATACCAGGCATGAAGCGGACAGATGCAGGTACACGCCACTCCTCGATAACACGGGAAGCATCGTCTGCATCAACAATACGCAGCAGGTACTCGGTAGTCTCTGGAGTAATGTGAAGAACACCAGAAACAGGAGCCAGGTCAGCCTCGCGGCCAAGAATCTTCTCGTTGACGTTGCCGACGACGTCGAACATACGAGCAACGGTAGGAAGACCCTGCGTAATATCGTCTGCACCTGCAACACCACCGGAGTGAATGGTACGCATGGTCAAC
>JABZHC010000069.1 GCA_015259035.1 Atopobium sp. | reverse complement strand
ATAAGGTTGTCTATCTTGACTCTGACCTTGTGGTTAACGGTAATGTTGCTGAACTGTATGACGTAAGAATAGGCAATAATCTTATTGCGGCAACGCTTGATATTGACTATCTGGCAAACCTTAACATCCGCGGCGGAGACCGCATGAAGTACAGCCTTGACGTGCTTAATCTCAAGAATCCTTATGCTTACTTCCAGGCAGGAGTTATGGTCTTCAATACCGCTGAGCTGCGCCGTTATCACACTGTTCCAGAGTGGTTGCGTATTGCATCCAATCCAATCTTTATCTACAACGATCAAGATATTCTGAACAGCGAGTGCCAGGGTCGCGTTGTCTATCTCCCGGCTGACTGGAACGTTACGCATAATATCTTTGGCCGTGCCGAGAAACTCTATCCAATGGCACCAAACAGCGTTTTTGATGATTATCAAGCAGCCCGCCGCTCACCAAAGATTGTTCACTTTGCTGGCGCCATTAAACCTTGGCAGAACGCCAGCTGCGACATGGCTTCCTATTTCTGGAAGTACGCGCGAAATACCCCGTTCTATGAGGTCATTATTCAGGACATGGTGCCAGGCGCCAGAAATGACGCAGATGTCACGGAATTCCACGAGCGTGCGCTTTCTGATGCAAGTCCTCTGCGTAAGATTATTGACCCTCTTGCACCATATGGTAGCGCAAGGCGAGAAGCCCTTAAGGCCCTTGGTAGAACCTTAAGAGGACGCAAATAAATACCTGGTAGGTGCAAGATTTCTTGCACCTACGTTTTTATGTTTGGAGTAGTTATGGCAGCACTTTCGCCAAAAGATGCCGCTCGCGCAGCGGAGCTTAATAGAATCTTGAACCATGCGGCATATGCCTACTATGCTCTTGATAATCCAGAGCTTACTGACGCTGAGTTTGATCGTCTGCTTATTGAGCTCCAGCAGCTTGAGGCAGCTTATCCAGAGCTTGTAACCGAGGATAGCTATACCCAGCGCGTAGGCGGCTATGTTTCTGAGCAGTTTGAGCCTGTCCAGCATGCTGCTCGCATGTATTCTATGGACGATGCCATGAATCTGGAAGAGCTGGATACATGGCTTTCCAGAACTGATAAGGCTCTTGGCGCATCGCCCACTAATCCTGTGGCATATACCTGCGAGCTTAAGATTGACGGCCTGGGTGTTGCACTCACGTATCGTGACGGTCAGTTTGTACGCGCGGCTACACGAGGCGACGGTAGTACGGGAGAAAACGTTACGGCAAACGTTTTGACTATCTCTGATGTTCCCCGAGAGCTTGCGTTGGCTGGTCTGGAGCAGGTAGAGAATAGAGGCCTCAACCAGAGTATTGAGGTCCGCGGCGAAGTTTATATGCCAAAGCACTCCTTCATTCGTTTGAATGAGGACGCGGATGCTGCTGGAAAACAGCCTTTTGCTAACCCAAGAAATGCAGCTGCTGGTTCTTTACGTCAGAAGGATCCAAAGATTACAGCACACCGAGATCTTGAGACCTTTATCTACGCAGTAGCCGACGAAGGCCCTCTTGATGTTCACAGTCAGTGGGAGTTTTTAAACTGGCTTCGTAGCTGCGGCTTTAATGTTAATCCTCATGCCCGTCGTTGCCTGAGCGCTCAGGAGGTCCACGATTTCTGTGCGCAAGCTCTTGAGCAGCGAGGAGATCTTAACTACGACATCGATGGCGTGGTAGTAAAGGTTGACTCATTTGCGAGCCAAGAGGCTCTAGGATTTACTTCTCGCGCTCCACGTTGGGCTATTGCATTTAAGTTCCCACCAGAGGAAAAGCAGACCGTTTTGCGAGAAATTCGTATTCAGGTTGGTCGTACGGGCGTACTCACACCTGTTGCTGAGTTTGATCCTGTCACGGTTGCAGGTTCTACCATTGCACGTGCAACCCTCCACAACCTTGACGAGATTCGTCGTAAAAACGTGCGCGAGGGCGATACCATCATTGTCCACAAGGCAGGAGATGTCATTCCAGAGGTTGTAGGACCAGTTTTGAGTCTTAGACCTGCAGATGCTGTTGAGTTCCAGATGCCAGCTACCTGCCCAAGCTGTGGTAGCCCTGTTATTCAAGAAGAGGGAGAGGTGGCCTTCCGCTGCGTCTCTATTGATTGCCCCGCTCAGGCAGTTGAGCGTCTGATTCACTGGGGAAGTCGAAAGGCCATGGACATAGACGGCCTTGGTGACGAGCTTATTAACCGTATGGTTGAAGAGGGCGTTCTTTCTGATGTAGCTGACTTCTATGACAAGCTTACTGAAGAAACGCTGGCCAGCATGCCTACGGGTCGTGTGTACGATACCGATACCGCAGATCACCTTTCTGGTGATAGCATCCCTGTAGGTCACACTATTGCCAAGAAGGTAATGGCAAAGGTTGAGGAATCAAAGACAAGAGGTCTTGGCCGCGTGCTCTTTGGTATTGGCATGAGGCATGTTGGTGCTAACGTTGCAGAGCTTCTTGCCCAGGAGTTTGGCTCTATCCAGGCGCTTGCTACAGCCCCTGTCGAGAAGATCGCTGAAATCCCAGGTATCGGCCCTAAGATTGCAGAGTCTGTACACGAGTTCTTCTCGATACCAGAAAATGTTGCCGTTATTGAGCGTCTTCGTCAGGCAGGTGTAGTACTTGAGGAAGAGAAGTCAGAAAACGAGCTTCCTCAGACACTTGCTGGGCTTACGTTTGTTTTAACGGGGACTCTTGAACACTTCACACGTGATGAGGCTGGTGCCCAGCTCAAAGCTATGGGAGCAAAGGGTTCTGGCTCTGTATCCAAA
>JABZHC010000068.1 GCA_015259035.1 Atopobium sp. | reverse complement strand
GTTGTAGCAACAGCAGCTTTGATGGCGTCGACCGCACGAGCGCCTTCATCAACGTCAACGCCTGCGTCAGCGTAGGTAATCTGCTTGGTTGGATCAGCGGAAGTGGTCATTGTTTCTCCCCTTACTGCTCTGAGGGCATAAGGCCCTGATCAATTAACTGCTGTTCTACCTGGTCAAACTTTAGTGCATATGACGGATGCAAGTTATCAGGCCTGTTCTCTGGCAAAAACCTCTGGTGGAAGTCCTCTGGAATTGCCACGGGATACTTGCCGCTAAAACAAGACTCGCAATAACCTCTTGATGGCACGCATGCAAGCAGGCCCTCGAGGCTCAAGAAACCCAAAGAATCCGCGCCGATATACTCGCAAATTTCTTCTGTACTCATTTTTGCTGCAACAAGCTGGTGCTGGTCAGCAGTATCAATGCCGTAGAAGCAGGGCCACGCTACTTTAGGAGAAGCGCTTCTGACGTGCACTTCTGTAGCTCCCGCGTCTCTGAGCAGCTGAACAATCTGCTTTGAAGTGGTGCCGCGAACAACAGAATCGTCCACCATCACAATGCGTTTATCTGCGACAACGTCCGAAAGCGCGTTGAGCTTCAAGCGAACGCCCAGCTCACGAAGTTGTTGCGTAGGCTGAATGAATGTCCTGGCAACGTAGCGATTCTTGATGAGACCGGTGCCAAATGGCACGTCCAGCTCTTGTGCAAAGCCCTCAGCTGCAGGAACACCGGAATCTGGTACACCAATTACCAGGTCAACGTCTGCCGGCGTCTCTTTTGCCAGCTGACGGCCCATCTGGTGACGGACGGAATATACCGAGCGACCGCTGATAATAGAGTCAGGGCGCGAGAAATACACCTGCTCAAAGATGCAGTCTGCCTGCTGACGAGGAGCAAGTCCCATCTCAGAAGACAGACCGTTGTCTGAGATACGAATAATCTCTCCGGGAGCAACTTCACGCACATACGTGGCGCCCACAATATCCAGCGCGCACGTCTCGGATGCAACCACCCAGTTATTCTCGCCCTCCTCGCCAATATGGCCAAGTACCAGCGGACGGATGCCGTTTGGGTCCCTAAACGCATACAGTGCGTTCTCGCGGATGAGCACCATGGCGTAGCCGCCCTCGATGAGGTTCATAGTTGCGGCGATGCCGGTGCGCAGTCGGTGTGTTTGACGCGTGAAGTAGCCAATGAGCTGGGCTGCTACCTCGGAATCTGTGTTGGATCTAAAGGAAATCTGGCGAGAAGACAGTTCTTCTCGCAAAGAGTCAAAGTTGACGAGGGTACCGTTGTGCGCCAGGGCGATGAGGGTCTCGTCGATGGACGACATGTGAGGCTGAGCGGACTCCCAACCCTTGGCGCCCGCAGTGCCGTAGCGGCAGTGACCGATAGCCACTTTACCTGGCATTGCGTTGAGATCGTCGTTGTTAAAAACTTCAGTTACGAGGCCCGTGTCTTTTCTGATAAGGACGGTCTGGCCGTCGCCGACGGCTATGCCTGCGGAATCTTGCCCGCGATGCTGCAGCGCGTGCAGCGCAAAATAAGTGAGTCGAGCAACGTCACGGTCAGACGCCCATACTCCAAAGACGCCACATTCCTCGTGAAGTTCCATTGGATCCCCTCCGGGCTCCTCGGCTTGAGTCACCCTTGATCAAACGTCTCTCACGTTTGGCAACAGTACATACAGTGTACCTGGAAATTTGCAAGAAAAAGCGCTCCGAACAAATATGTTCGGAGCGTGTAACAATTTTTTAAGAAAATGGCATTTTACTGCCCTGACTGATAGCTTCTGACTGTGTCCAATGCTCTTTCTGAACCGTCAGCGTGCCGACTACTGAGCCTTTGGCTGTGCCTCAGTCTTTGGAACACAGATGAGCATGGTTCTACCGTACTGATCAGTGTAATTGCAGGTAAAGAGCGTAAGAACATGATCAGCGCGAGAAATAACATCTGCTGCATCAGAACGAGAACTTACAGCTCTAGAAAGCCTATCTTTCAAATAAGACCTGAACTCATCGACAGAGCCGAAGTTAAACTGCCTGACTTCCTCGTCGTCTTCATCGGTGTGATAGGTAAATACCGGCTCAAGCTCATATGTCTGAGTAGGCGTGACGTACCAGATGGTCTCAACCTTATCGAAGGTAGATTGGTCGTTCATTGCTCCAATGTACTGGAACATAGAGCCGTTTCTCATATGATGACCATAGAGAATGGTTTGCTGGTCAGTAAGGCCGTTTGGATTGTTCTGGTAGTCCATAAAAATCTGACCACCGATTGACCACTCACCCTTTGCGTTTGTGTGCAGGTAGTGATCGTTGTCTGTAGTCTGATACACAGGATAGTTGACTTGCGTATCTGGAATCTGAATCCAGCCGACAACCTGGTTGTTTACTGCCTGAAGACCAGCCCAATCAATAACTGGAGCCTCGTCTTTTTTCTCGGAAACTGTTGCGTATGTAGCGAGCTCTTCGTTGATGACGTCTTGCTCGTGATATTCAAGCTGGGTTTTGCCAAACATGACGCCAGCAACAACTAAGAGGCCAATACCAACTACCAGCAAGAGTGTAGAAAGAATATAGGCAAAACCTTTCTTCTTAGCGGGTTTCTCGCCAGTCTTTTTAGGAGAGGTTTTTTTGTTGCCGTCTTTTTTTGAGGACGCGGAGTTTTTCATAGGAACCACCTCGACAGATGTTTTTGAGGTGTGAGTATTTCCAGCCGTCTGGTCGTCAGCGGCGAATGAAGCAAAATGCTTGCCGTTTTTTGATTCCATGCACTTCCCTTCTGAAGGTACTCGTTTGTCATACCTTTGTCATACTCTTGTGATACCCCTTAAAAGTTTAGCTATGCACGAAACAAAAATCTCTGTGCATCTTATGAAGTCATCGCATAATCACATTT
>JABZHC010000067.1 GCA_015259035.1 Atopobium sp. | reverse complement strand
GCCTCGATGTCATCAAGGGCAGTGATGTATTTGTTGGCGTGAGCAACCAAATCCGCCTGATTAGAGTGCTCTTTTGCCACGCGAGCATACTCTTTTGGATCAGAGACAACAGCTGGGTCTGCAAGCTTTTGCTCAAGCTCAGCATAGGCCTCGACGATTTTTTCTAGCTTGTCACGCATTCTTGCTCCTAAGATAAGTGCCTCGTGCGCGCTTGGCTCATTGACATGCGGCCAAACTGTTGCAAAGCTGCTTGCGAGGTGAGAATTCAACTAAAGAAGTGTACCACCACTAGGCGGTTTTTAAACCGATACCTCGCTATCTGCACAGGATGAGGGTACACAAGTTACGTAATTGTGAGAAAATTACAGCAGGTTCATACGGTAATGAGGCGCCATGACTTCTAAGAACAAAACTTCACAACCAGATAACACGCCTGCTGTAGAGGACACCTCTTCTGATCAGAAGATCCTTGATGCTCAGGCTGTTGAGGCAGCCACCGCTGATGGCGAGAAAACCGACGAGCTTGAAGAGGTCACCGACCCTATTGCTGCTGATATGGCTGCTGCTGACGAAGACTACATCATGGAAGTTGTCAGCCCTATCTTTCCTGGTCTAGACGAAGACGGCGAAGAGGACGGTTCGGCTTCAGATGAAGACTCTTCTGAAAACGATGCGGACAGCACAACTGACCTGGAGAAAATCGTAAACGATGCAGCTCTAACGCAGGACCTTTCTGCGGTAGAAGCTCGCCTCAAAGAGCTTGAAGAGAGTGCCCACGAACACTCAGAGTCCAAAACTGCTGAGGTTCCTTCCAAAAGCACTGCTAGCGCGAGTGATGCAGCGTCTGACGATGATGCAACCTCTATAAAAGATGTTGCTGATACGTTCTCAAGCTATCTTCGTAGTAGGCGTCGTGCACTTTTTAGGTTTGTACGCCGCTACAGCCTGCTTTCTGGCATTCTTGCGCTCTTAAGTCTTGCCCTTTTATCTGCGGTTATCGTCTTCTTTATTCGCGTGAGCAACGTTCCTTCAACAGAAACTGTTATCGCTGACGCTCGTACACGAGCCGAAGCTCCAACTTGGACTCCCGGTGAGTACGACGCTGATGAATCTTTGCTACTGACGGGTATTGAAGTTGTTTCTCGCACCAGAAGCACCACGGCAATCTCCAGCGATGCCGCTCAGTTTGGTGCCACCGGTTACGCCAATTCTGTCGTACGCCTTACCTACACGGGTAACGCAATTGCTGCCACAAAGATTTCCAAGTTAGGATACGCAAATACCCAGGGCTGGAACGCTATTGGTGACGAAGAGACCCAATCTGTCTCCTACCAGGCAACTTCAGGTGTTTCCACAACAAAAGTCCTTGATGCCATCGGCGATGTACTAGCCAAGCTTGATGAAAAAAATCCAAACGAAGCTATTTCTTATAGCTCGCAGTTCTCTGGTGCAACGTTTACTGTTCTTGATGCAGGCTTTGATCGTGAACAACAGACTTGCTGGGTAAGAATGTCAGGTGTTTCACCAACCTTCTATGGCTCGCTCACCTGTGATATTACGGCTTCATTTACGTTTGATGCTTCTACGGGTACCTGGTCGCTCGACACAGTCAGCCCTTCGGCAGGGTTAAAGTACGACTACAGCGGACTGGTGGGAACGTGGAAGGGCACCTTTGTGAGCTGTGAAGCCAGTAGCGGCAGTCCTTGTTACGCTGGCAGAACTAATCCTTTAACGTTAACCGTAACGTCTGCTGGTTTTTCTCGAGATCAGCTGGTACTTACGGGTACTGCAGAGGGTGTTGTCCACAACCATGGAGCGCTCAATACCTCGTATCGTTGGTATCCAGGTGACACTGAGTTCAAGAACGCATCTGTCTCTCTGACTACTTCTGGAACCATCGGAGATCAAATTCAGGTTTCTGGAGTGGTAGATGTAACCAATGCAAGTCTGGATACTCATTCTGCTTCCAGCGCGGCCCTCATCACAACTCAAAAACCACAGTTGAAAGTCACTTTTGATATTGCTGATAACAGCGTGGTAGCTCAGCTTATTTCCACCCACACGGAAAATGGTCAGACCGTCACCTTTACTGATACCTACCAGCTCTCCAAAGAGTAAAAATAATCCCGTCAGGCCGAGTCTTTCCTGACGGGATTTCTATCATCAAATTACGAGAAGTACAAAGGCTTGTTACTAAGCCTCGTCTTCGTTTGTACCTGTGGCTTCTTCGTTGTTCTTCTCGCCCTTGCTCATACGGTCACGGATAAGGCCAACAACTGTTGGAATAATTGAAACGGCAACAATACCCACAATCAGCAGCTCAAAGTGCTCCTGAACTACAGGAATGCCACCAAAGAAATAGCCGAGAAGTACAAACATCGTGGACCAGGTAAGACCGCCCAAGATGTTATAAGTGCCAAAGTTGCGCCAGTGCATACCGCCCATACCAGCAATAAAAGGCACGAACGTGCGGATAAAGGGGAAGAAGCGCCCTAAAAAAATTGCCAGATGACCGTGCTTGTCCAGGAATTTCTGGGTCTTCTCAAGATGCTCTGGAGTAAGTGCCTTGACCTTTCCAGAAGCAATAATTTTTTGACCAAAGAAATGGCCAATCATAAAGTTCATCTGATCGCCAAGGATTGCCGCAGCCCACGTAATAACAAGTAGTAAAACAATATTAAAACCACCGTTGTGGGCAAAAAATCCCGCTGCAAAAAGCAGAGAATCACCTGGTAAAAATGGGAAAAAGACTACACCAGTCTCAATAAAAACAATCAGAAAAACAAAGCCGTACGCAGCGAGAGGACCAGTGGCAATCATTGAAGCAATAAATGCGCGAGGATCTCTAAGCAGCTCAATGATGTAGATTACAAAACCCATCGAAGTCCAATCGTCGTGACAAATGTCGCGGAAAACACACGATACGCCTAAGAAAAGCGCATTGAGTGGGAACG
>JABZHC010000066.1 GCA_015259035.1 Atopobium sp. | reverse complement strand
CCAAAGCCCTGGGCACTTGTTAGTGCTCCTTTGGTTAGCTGCGCACTCTTCTTTATTGAGGGAGAAATCTTTAGCGCACTGAACATCCCCATCCCCTTGGCTGTAATGGTTCTTGTTCCACTGCTTATCGCAGTTCTAGTCAATGGCTACGTTTTTTATGTTGCTCCCAAACACAAAGAACACCACAGAGGCGAGAAACCCGTCAAATCCAAAGCAATACGCGCTGGCAAGCAATTAACTAGCCCTGCACCAGCATTCATCTGCGAAGAACTCCCTTTCTGGATGCCTCTTCTGTACGTTGCAATTGGTCTTCTTACCGTAGGGTTTCTCTTCTTACCAACCCTGCCCTCTGCCAGCTCCTTTGTTCAGGGCTGGGACATTGTGCATCACTTAGATGTCACGCAGGCAATGATTGAGTCTCAAAAGTACTCATCAATTCACTATGACTTCTACAGCACCGTAGAAGCTTCAATTACACCTTGGGAGCCGGGGACTTCAGGATTTTATCCTTCAGGCTGGAACATCATTGTTGCACTAACAACGCAGCTTGTTTCTACAACCGTTCCTATTGCAGGTAATGCACTCAACTTTGTCAGTGCAGCCATTGTCTTTCCACTCTCAATCTGCTCACTTATTGCAAAAGTTCTTCCTAAACATCGCATTGCGCTTATCAGTGGAGCTTTTGTTTGCCTAGCATTTTTTGTTTTCCCTTGGTCGCTTCTCATCTATGGACCAATCTTTCCTAACACCGTAGCCTTCTGTGCAATGCCTTCTATTTGGTGGATTTTTATGCAGATGACTCGCTCAAAAACACCAAAACACGACCTTATTTGGCTTATTGTCATATTTGTTCTTGGCTTGATTACCCTCTTTATCTTGCATCCTTCCACGATTTTCTCGTCAATTGTTGTGCTTTTGCCTTGGAGTTTTGCGCGCATTGGAGAGTCAAAACGAAGAGTTATTCTCTTTGGAAAACAAATCAAGCCTGTCACGCTGGCATACGCATTCTTTATCTTTGCACTGGTTATTTGGTCTGTTTTCTACTACGTTTTGATTGTTCGAGGCGTGGCTCTCAATTTCTGGTGGAGCGCCTACTCTAGCCTGCAAGATGCTATTTTGCACGCCCTTGGCATGGACTTTATTGGACTGTCATATGCAGGCGGAGAGCTTGTTTCTCCACAACCGATACTTTCAATCTGCGTGCTTGTAGGCGCTGTATGGACGTTTAAGCACAAGCAGGCTCGATGGATGGTATCTGCCTTTATGTACCTGTCTGTACTCTGCATTTTTATTATTACGTTTGACGTTCCTCTGAAGGGATATCTCTCGGGATTTTGGTATACCGATCCGTTCCGCATTGCGGCAAGCTGCGTCATTATGGCAATTCCGCTGGCAGCGCTTGGCCTGGCAACTCTTGCCGAAGCTGCGCTGGAAACGTTTGACTCCTGGAGAGAAAAAGCTTCTCAGGCTCAGACCAAAGCTCAGACCTGCGTCTTTTGCAACGTTTGGGCTAAACCTCTGATTGCTGGCGCAGTTATTGCGTGTGTGGTTGTGCTCAACTATGTAGTCCCCATGCCAAACCTTAAATCGGAAGAGCCAATTCCTGCCGCTACTGCCTTTAAACAGGCTTCCGAGAAGGCCTATGGTGATCACTACATTTTGACATCGGAAGAATTGGAGTTTTTACGTCGCGTGGAGCTTACCGTTCCTGCAGGTGCTGTTATTGCAAACCTACCTCAAGATGGCAGTCTCTGGGCGTATGGCACTAACGACTTACATGTGCTCTGGCGCTTCCCTAACGGCTATGACGCTTCAGAACGTCCTGCAAGTGCAATTCTTCGTAAACGCCTTAATCGCATTGCCAGCGACCCTGAAGTGCTTCAGACGGTACGCGACCTTAACGTACAATACGTCCTTATTCTGAACAACGTTGTTGATTACTCCAACGCTGTTACCAGTACCTACAAACCTGGAACCTTCAGAGGTATCACGCAAATAACAGACACCACCCCAGGTTTTGAGGTGGTGCTGGAGGAAGGTTCTATGAGGTTGTACAAGATTACCTTGTAAGAACGTTATGCCTGAAGTGCAGAAACTGCGTCCTTAAGCTCCTGAACACGATCAGTTGCTTCCCAGGTGAAGTCTGGGTCTTTGCGGCCAAAGTGTCCGTATGCTGCTGTCTTAGAGAAGATAGGACGACGCAGCTTAAGGTCTCTGATAATGGCACCGGGACGAAGATCAAAGACCTTCTCGATAGCCTGCTCAATAACAGCATCGTCAACAATGCCAGTGCCAAAGGTATCAACCATGATAGACAGTGGATGAGAAACCCCAATGGCGTAGGCAAGCTGAACTTCACACTTCTTTGCAAGGCCTGCTGCTACGACGTTTTTGGCAACCCAGCGCGCTGCATATGCTGCTGAGCGGTCTACCTTGGTGCAATCCTTACCAGAAAAAGCGCCGCCACCATGACGACCCATACCGCCATAGGTATCAACAATAATCTTTCGACCGGTAAGCCCTGTGTCTCCCATAGGTCCACCAACAACAAAGCGACCAGTTGGATTAACGTAAATGTCTGCGTTATCCCAAGCAATGTTGACCTCACCCATAACAGGTGCAATAACGTGGTCGATCATGTCCTGTTTGATGACGGACATGTCTTCAATCTCTGGAGCATGCTGCGTGGAAACAACAATGGCTGTGACCTCAACGGGCTTCTCGTCCTCATAACGAACGGTAACCTGAGTTTTGCCATCTGGACGCAAGTACTCAACCTCGCCAGACTTACGTACCTCTGAAAGACGCTGAGCCAGACGCTGAGACAGATAAGCTGGCAGTGGCATAAGAACATCGGTCTCATCAGAAGCAAAGCCAAACATCATACCCTGATCGCCTGCGCCGATAAGATCAAGCGGATCGGTGGTACGTCCAGCTTGCGTGTCATAGGACTGGTCAACGCCTTGGGCAATATCTGGACTCTGCTCATGGATAAGGCTCAAA
>JABZHC010000065.1 GCA_015259035.1 Atopobium sp. | reverse complement strand
AAAAATAAGTGTGTGCGATTGTTTTTATGCAAGAAGATATTTCAAGGAGACTTGTATGTCCAACTACGTTCTGACCTGTTGCTCTACGGCCGATGTAAGTGAGAAGTACCTTCAGTCACGAGATGTGAAATACGTATATTTCAACTACGAACTTGATGGTGTTCAGTGCAAGGATGACTTTGGTCGCACTAATACACCAGCTGATCTCTATAAAAAGATGCTTGCAGGTGCTGAGTGCCGCACTTCACAGGTATCAATTGGTGAATATATGGCCTTCTGGCGTCCTTTCCTGGAGGAGGGCAAAGACGTTCTTCATGTTTCGTTGAGTTCTGGCGTTTCTGGAACGTATGAGTCTGCTTGCCAGGCAAAGACAGAAATTGCGCAGGAGTTTCCTGACAGAAAGATTGAGGTTATTGACTCTTTGCAGGCATCTTCTGGCTATGGTTTGCTTGTAGATGGTCTTGCCGATAAGCGCGATGAGGGTCTGTCTTTTGACGAGGCTGTTGCATGGGCCAAAGAGGCTCGTCACCGTGTGTATGGATGGTTCTTCTCTACAGATTTGACCTTCTTTGTTCGCGGTGGTCGCATTTCTAAGACAGCAGGCCTACTTGGCGGCATGCTTAACATTTGTCCTGTTATGGATATTGAGGCTGACGGTTCTTTGGCTGTTAAAGAGAAGGCACGTGGCAAAAAGAAAGCAATTGCTCGCGTTGTCGAGATTATGACTCAAACTGCAGAGCAGGGCAGTTCTTACGCACGTAAAGTGTTTATCTCTAACTCTGAATGCGCCTCTGATGCCCAGGCTGTCAAAGAGCTTATTCAAGAAAAGCTTCCACAGACCGGTGATATCAACATCTTTACCATTGGCGCAACTATTGGTGTTCATACTGGTCCTGGAACTGTTGCAACATTCTGGTGGGGAGAAGAACCTCGCGCTTAAGATGTTGTTCGAGTAGGTAGGAAAGGTCTTTAGTCATGGTTAATTTTGAGTACGTTGTACCTACTCAGGTGGTTTTTGGAAAAGATACTCAACTTCGTGTGGCAGAGCTTGTCTCTGCTCACGGAGGTACCAAGGTGCTGGTGCATTTTGGTGGCAGTCACGTGGTAAAGAGTGGCTTGCTTAACCAGATCCACCAGCTTCTAAGCAATGCGGGAATTGCTTTTGTTGACTGTGGTGGAGTTGTCCCTAATCCTCGATTAGAGCTTGCAGAAGAAGCTGTAGAGCTGGGCAAACGCGAGGGTGTTGACTTTATTTTGGCCATCGGTGGCGGATCTGTCATGGATTCTGCTAAGGCGATTGCATATGGCCTGGCCAATGACGTTTCTCTTGAAGACCTCTATTTGCATAAGGTCAGTGTTTCAAAGGCAGCTCCTATTGGCGTCATCTCCACTATCGCAGGAACTGGCTCTGAGACCTCGGATTCTTCCGTCATGAACATTACGCTGGCTGATGGTCGCGTTCTAAAGCGTTCTTATCACCATCAGAGCGGTCGTCCTTGCTTTGCGATCATGAATCCAGAGCTCACTTACTCTGTAAGCGCTTATCAGACGGCATCAACAGGCGCAGATATCATGATGCACACCATGGAGCGCTACTTTACGCTCGAGAAGGACGTGGCACTCACCGACGAGCTTGCCGAGGGACTCTTGCGTACCGTAAAAGAAGCTGTTCTGGTTGCTGTCAAAGAGCCAGAGAACTACGCTGCACGAGCAGATTTGCTCTGGGCCTCGTCGCTTTCTCACTGCGGACTTACTGGAACTGGTCGCGTAAGCGATTTTGCCTCTCATGCCATTGAGCATGAGCTCAGCGCAAAGTATGACGTCGCTCATGGTGCTGGCCTCACGGCTATTTGGGCAAGTTGGGCCCGCTACGTTATGCATCAAGATCCAGAGCGCTTTGCGCAGTTTGCCGTCAATGTTTTTGGAGTTCAAAACAACTTCCATAATCCTGTTGCTACGGGTCTTGCAGGAATTGAGGCGTGGAATCAGTGGTGTCATGCAATTGGTATGCCAACCTCCCTTGCAGAACTCGGAGTAGACCCTTCAGAAGAGGATATTCTTCAGATGGCTGAGGGCACTATTGACGCTCGCGGCGGAGATCATGCAGGTAACTTTATGCAGCTTAAAACAGCAGATGTACGACAGATTCTGAGGATGGCTCTAAAGTAAAGTTTCTCAAGGCAAATTTTGTTTCATTGCGGGTATTATTACTACATACGAAGTTACTGAGCTAAAAAGCTCAAACATACGGAAGGAAGATTCATGAGCGGTTTTGTTAAAGCAGACAACGTTTTTGTTAATCAGAACGCAGCGAGCCGTAATGATGTCCTGCGTTTTATTGCCAATAAGGCTCAGGAGGCTGGCGTAACTGATAATGCAGACGCTGTTTACAATGCTTTCCTAGCTCGTGAGGAGATGGGTGAGACCGGCATGACTGACGGTTTTGCAGTTCCACACGCAAAAGATGCTGCTATCAAGGACGCAGCTGTCTTTGTCTTCAAGAACAGCACCCCTCTTGAGTGGCCTTCTTTTGACGAGAAGCCCGTTGATGTTGCTATTGCACTGCTTGTTCCAGATGGAGAGGCTGGCACCACTCACATCAAGCTTCTTTCTAAGACCGCTGTTCTTCTGATGAGAGATGAGTTTAAGTCTTTGCTTCGTGGCTCTAATGATCAGGAAGTTATTGCTCAGGCTATTAACGAGGGCATTAGCGAGGAGTAGGGTTTCTCGCCAAGTTATAGAGGGCTTAGCAGTTGCTTTCTGTAACAGTTTAACTGGGTAAAATTTTGGACACTCAAGCACAAACTTGAGTGTCCTTTTTTGTGTAAAAAGGCGTACACTTGTACTAGTTTTAGTCGAGAAGGGAGTCAGATGTTTACACCATGTACTGACAAGCGCGTTGCTGTCTTTTTTGCTGATGGTTGTGAAGAGATTGAGGGACTGAGCGTTGTTGATGTCCTGTATCGTGCAGGTATTCCCTGTGACAAAGTGTCTATATCTGATTCCTTG
>JABZHC010000064.1:2895-3154 GCA_015259035.1 Atopobium sp. | reverse complement strand
GTAAGAATATCTGTATTGCGCATTTTGCAGGACCAGACAACAGGCCTTGGCTCTATCCAAACTCAGATCTTGCAGGTCTTTTCTGGTTCTATGCTCGTCGCTCCCCTTACCTTGAGGAGCTCCGCTCACAGCTTGAAGAGTCAAGACGTACGGTAAGAGGACTTTCTCACCGTGTGCAGAGCGGCGTGCTTTTCCGCGGCTTGATGCCTTTATTTGATACCGTCTTTCCACCAGGTACCAAAACTCGCACCCAACTTAT
>JABZHC010000064.1:0-2885 GCA_015259035.1 Atopobium sp. | reverse complement strand
ACTTATTACGTCATACAACAAACTTGGTGGCGGCAATTTATAACGCAAAAGGAGGTCTTTCGACCTCCTTTTTTATTGCTATGCGAGTTATTTCTTTTTGCCCTTGATGATTTCTGGAGCATTATCTCCGCCAACGCTTTCTGGAGTAACCACAACCTTTGTGATATCCAAATCTGATGGCAGATCAAACATGGTCTCTTGCAACGTAGACTCGCAGATTGCACGAAGACCACGAGCACCAGTACCGCGAGCCAAGGCCTTCTTGGCAATCTCTCTGAGCGAATCCTCAGTAAACTCCAAATCTACGCCCTCAAGCTCAAACATGCGCTTGTACTGCTTGGTAAGAGCATTCTTTGGATCTGTGAGGATGCTCATCAGATCGTCCTCACCAAGCTCACGAGTAGAAGTAATAACAGGAATACGACCCAGGAGCTCTGGAATCATGCCAAACCTGTGCAGGTCCTGAGGCATTACCTTGGCGATAAGATCAGACTCGCCCTCTTTGACATTCTGAGCAACATCAGAATTAAAGCCAATTCCCTTTTTACCAATACGGTCAGCAACAATCTTATCCAGGCCAACAAAAGCGCCGCCGCAGATGAACAAGATATTGGTGGTGTCAATGTGAATAAGCTCCTGCTGAGGGTGCTTACGGCCACCTGTTGGTGGAACACTTGCCACCGTACCCTCAAGAATCTTCAGAAGTGCCTGCTGAACGCCTTCACCAGAAACATCACGAGTAATAGAGAGGTTCTCGGCCTTACGAGCAATCTTGTCAATCTCATCGATGTAGACAATGCCTACCTGAGCGCGCTCAACATCGCCGTCAGCAGCGGTGATGAGCTTAAGCAGGATATTCTCGACATCTTCACCAACGTAACCAGCCTCGGTAAGGGTTGTTGCGTCAGCAATAGCAAACGGAACCTCAAGAAAACGAGCAAGCGTCTGAGCAAGCAGTGTTTTACCAGTACCAGTTGGACCCAGCAGCAAGATGTTGGACTTAGCAATCTCAACGTCTTCCTGGCCCTCCTGAGGCTCATCGTTGCCCGAAAGAATACGACGATAGTGGTTATACACCGCAACCGACATAGCACGCTTAGCGTCTTCCTGACCCATTACGTACTGAGACAGCTCATCGTAAATCTCATGCGGAGTTGGCAGGTCTTTGATAACAGGTTCATCAGAGTGAGTCTCAATCTCTGACTCTTCATCAAAGCCAAGGGACTCATCAATCATATCTGAGCAGGTAGAGACGCACTCATCACAAATGCAGACTCCACCAGGACCCTGAATAAGCTTATTTACCTGCGACCTACTCTTTCCGCAGAAAGAACAGTGCATCTCATCTAATCCGCCAAAAGGCGAGAAGTCCTGGTCTTTAGCCATAACTTAAACCCTCAATACAAGTACAATTATTGATCGTTACGAGAAGAGATAACGCGGTCTACCAGGCCGTAGTCACAAGCCTCTTGTGCACGAAGATAATTATCGCGCTCGGTGTCTACATTGACCTTCTCGATAGGCTGTCCAGTATAATCCGAAAGCAACTCATTGAGGTGCTGGCGAATCCACTTTGTCTCATCTGCAATAATCTGGATATCGGTCTGCTGACCCTGAACGCCACTGGATGGCTGGTGGATCATAACCATAGAGTTAGGAAGCGCGAGACGCTTACCCTTTGCACCGGCTGCAAGAAGAACAGCGCCCATTGATGCGGCCATACCAACGCAGATGGTAGAAACATCAGGCTTAATGAAGTTCATGGTGTCAAGAATGCCCAGGCCTGCATAAACGTCTCCACCAGGAGAGTCAATGTAGAGAGAAATATCCTTGTCTGGATCCTGACTCTCAAGGTGCAAAAGCTGTGCAATGACCAGGTTTGCAGAATCGCGCGTTACCGGCTCACCCAAGAAAACAATACGATCGTTGAGCAGTCTGGAGTAGATGTCATAGCTACGCTCACCACGAGGAGTCTGCTCAATAACATACGGAATAGTTGGAATGTTTGTTGGATAATGCATAATCCTCCTTCAAAGGTCTTTCCTTAGAAACATACCCCGGGAAGCATGTCTCTAACCCGGGGTATGAAAAATTCAAAGTAACTGCAACTTTTGGCGCAGTCTTTCTGGCGAGAAAACCAACCAGTTGCGGACTACTCAGCGTCCTTCTCTACGTCCTCGTCCTTCTTAGCTGCCTTCTTCTTAGCAGGAGCCTTCTTAGCAGGCTTCTTCTCTGCCTTCTGCTCTTCCTTAGCAGCCTCAGCAATCTCGTCGACAACGGTGACGGTTGCGTTATCGCGCAGCCAATCAAGAGCCTTGGAACGACGGATGGACTCACGGATTGCAGGAAGACGGCCAGCCTTGCGCCACTCCTCAATTGCAGCCTCAACGTTTGGAACACCAGCGCGCTCAAACTCTGCGCGGATGTCCTCCTCAGTTGCCTCAAGCTTGAGCTCAGCTGCCATTGCGTCAAGAGCCAGGGACTGACGTGCGCGCTCCTCAGCCTGAACACGAAGATCAGAGATGAAGTCATCGGTCTTGATGCCACGTGCAGCCAGGAACATATCAAGGCTCATACCCTGCTGCTGAAGACCGTTCAGGAACTCCTGAGCAATCTCGTTGAAGACCTCGTTCTTGTACTCCTCTGGAACCTCCTCAAGCTGAAGACGCTTGCCCAGAGCCTCAACAACACGGTCCTCTTTAAGAGTTGGAAGAGAATTCTTCTTGTCGGACTCAATCTCAGACTTAACAGCCTCACGGAGTTTCTCGACAGTGTCATAACCAAAGGTGTTCTTTGCAAGCTCGTCGGTCAGCTCTGGAGTGACGGACTTCTTGTGAGCAACAACCTTGACGTTGATATCGTAGTCGTGGGAGTGAACCTCATCG
>JABZHC010000063.1 GCA_015259035.1 Atopobium sp. | reverse complement strand
AATCCATACTTTCCTTCTTTCTCTCGTTGCGATGTTGCAACAAATACTTATCAAGAATACATAAAAAATGAACTTGGCGGTACAAGAATCCATACCTGTGGTTCAATATTTCATGTTTTGACCTAATTTGAACTCCCTGTTACTGCAGGTAAATTGAGCGTTTTTCAAAACTTTGCAACCATTTGCACGTCACGCTAATACCACTGACCGATGCAACTGAAACAAAATGCTCACGCGTGTGTCATTTGTTCCTACAGTATTACTACAGAGCACCTCTAACATGACCATGAGCTGCCTCGAGCTTAGCTTTAGCCTCGTCAACAGGCATCTGAGTAAGCAGCATGACAATAGCAAGCTTTGCATTACCCTCAGCCTGCTCAAGCGCCTGAGCTGCCTCTTCGCGAGTGCAACCAGTTGCTGCCATGGTAATGTTCTGTGCACGAACTACCAGCTTCTTATTGGTCTGCTGCACGTCAACCATAAGATTCTGATATGCCTTGCCCACGCCAACCATAGAACCGGTTGAAATCATGTTCAGAATCATCTTCTGAGCGGTACCAGACTTAAGGCGTGTGGAACCTGTAAGAACCTCAGGGCCGCAGGAAGGCTCAATGGCAAGCTCTGCCTCTTTGCCCACCTCAGAGCCCTTATTGCAGGCAATTGCAACGGTCTTGCAGCCCAGAGAACGAGCATAGCGCAAGCCGCCAATAACGTAAGGTGTGCGACCACTAGCTGCAATTCCAATAGCAATGTCGTTCTTGTTCAGGCCGATCTTCTTGAACTCTTCTTCGCACAGATCAAGAGAATCTTCCGCGCCTTCAACTGCACGTACAAAGGCCTTCTCGCCACCGGCGATAAGACCAACAACCACGTCAGGAGAAACACCAAAGGTAGGTGGGCACTCAACTGCGTCCAAAACGCCCAGGCGACCGGAAGTTCCCGCGCCAAAGTAGACGATTCTGCCTCCGGCCTCAAGCGAGGAAACTGCCCACTCGATTGCCTGTGCAACCTGCGGAAGCACCTCTTTTACGCCAGCTACCACGTTGAGATCTTCCTGGTTCATAACGCTGACCAGCTCAAGCGGGGTCATCTGATCCAGGTCCATGGTGTTGGGGTTTCTTGTCTCGGTGACAAGCTTTGTTAAATCAATCACGTTTTCACCTTCTGTGTTGTGATTTTTACGCAATAACGTCGTTGGCTGTACCAGGCAAATCTTGGTCAGAAGAAAGCGTGTTGACACGTTCAGCTGAATCCAACTTGCCAATATAGTTTGTCGAGAAACGCTTAACGCTCTTCTCGTAATTTCTATTTACATAGGCTGCAAAGAGCGCATCTACTACGTTGAGCTGGGCAATTCTTGAAGACATGGCACCGCTTCTCATGATGTGCTCGGTCTCTGCCACGCCTAAAACGTAGTCGGAACGGTGAATGAGCTCTGAATCAATGCCGCCGCGGGTAATGGCAACCACCTTGGCGCCGTTTGCCTTTGCAATCCAGGCACACTCAATGGCTTCTCGCGTAAGGCCTGAGTAGCTGACCACAATAGCAAGATCTTCTCGCCCCATGTTTTTGGCGTAGAGCATCTGAGAGTGGTAATCGTCACTCAAATTGCAGTTGATGTTGAGGCGCATGAGCTTGAGCTGCAGATCTCTTGCAACCAGAAGCGAAGCTCCCATGCCAAAGAGGCAGATGGAATGAGCTTGCATCATGAGTGAAACAACTGAGTCAACAACCTGAGCGTCAAGCAATTGCCTGGTAAGCTCCAGCGAAGAAATGTTCTTTGCAGTAACTTTTTCGATGATCACATCAGTGGTGTCACCTGCGATAACGCCGCCGACAGCAATATCGTTGCTTTTGTTACTTACTGCCAGTTCGTAAATGAGCGCCTGCTGGAACTCTTTATAGCCACCGCAGCCAAGCTTCTTGCAAAGCCTGACAACCGTTGATGCAGATGTATACGTTTGAGCTGCTAGTTTATGGATTGATTGACCAACTGCCGCCTCTGGATCTGACAGGATATAGTCAACAATATCGCGTTCAGCTGAACTAGCATTCTTGCGATACTCTTCCAGACGTAGACGAACACCTCTCACGCAATCACCTCCGGCCGTCCAGTTGACTAAAACGTTTGACTATATTGTTTCACGATGCCATAAAAATTTCATCTGTAAAGTAGGCAGTGCCGTAAACGGTAGTATTGCGTGCGCAAGTGTAAGCGCGCTCCGTGTGCGTTGCATGCGCGACTGCTCATGTTTTCCCAGCGTAATGCAGGGACAATTGTCGCAAAAATCTTGCTTTATGTTGGGAACTTTAATACCACTTCATAAAAACTTTTACTACCGAGTAGACATTTGACCACGTAAAACCTGATTAAAATATTTCATCTTTGCCTAAAAAATTCAAAATTAGATACCATTGACAGCTTTTTTGATACCACTCGCAGTACGTTAACGTACCCATTATTTCATCTTGGACAAACTAGCTGCAATTTTGATGAAACGCACGTCATCATAAGCGCAAATTATCTCAGCCAATTGAGATAGCAGGTGTTTCACCTAAGGCAAAACCGAAGGAGACGATATGCGCACCAACGAAGATTTGCACCAGAATCAAAACGCTCACTCTGAGCACTCACCCAACGCAGGCTCCCCTGCTGGACAGACCAGAAGACAATTCCTCAGCAGAAGTGCTCTTGGTCTAGCCGCGCTCGCAGGTCTTGGCCTTACTGCCTGCCAGACAAAAGGTGGCGCAACTGCTGCTAAGGGAACCGCCAAGAAGGTTGATTCCGTAGACGGAACCTTCCAGTACGAGAAGGTCTTCCCTGTTCTTAACGACAACGAGGCCTTTGACGACTCTCTTGTTACCAACCAGCTCAACAGCTTTGTTTGCTTTGCTGGTCAGGGCACCGTCTATGTAAAGAGCTCCGAGCCTCAGAGCTTTGCGCTCTTTGTAAACGGCCATCAGGTACCAACCGACAAGCTTGATGGCTCTTCCTGGAACCAAATTGACATCTCCGACGTAACCGTCAACGGCGATAACCGCCTGCAGGTCAGCACCGTTAAAGAGACTCAGGCTACCTTCGAGGTCAAGATTGGCTATCCAACCCTTATTGATGGCACCAAAGACTACGCCGACAACGACAACTTCAAGCTGATTGACCAGATTATCAACGCAGAGATTGCTAACGGCTTTACCTCCGCTCAGCTGGTTGTTACCAGGTACGGCAAGATTATCAAGAAGACCAACTACGGTAACGTCAATTCTTACAACAAGGACGGCTCTCGCATCAAAGATGGCAAGGCTGTAGACGATAACACCCTCTATGACCTGGCCTCTAACACAAAAATGTATGC
>JABZHC010000062.1 GCA_015259035.1 Atopobium sp. | reverse complement strand
CCTTACGCTTCCTGGGCTTACGCTTCCTGAGTCCTGCGGAGCCACTCGTAGCACATGACCGTTGTTGCCTGAGCAACGTTCAGGGTCTCTACCTGGCCAAACTGAGGAAGTTTGCACGTAAAATCGCACTTCTCGAGCATAAGGCGAGAAATTCCTGAACCTTCAGAGCCCATAACAAGTGCAAGGCGGCCTCCCATAGGAGCCTCCCACACGGATTGGGTGGCGTGCTCGGTAGAGCCACATGTCCAAAAACCTGCGGCTTTGAGCTCTTCAAGAGCGCGTGGCAGATTAGAGACCTGAGCGATTGGCAGGTGAAGCACGGCTCCTGCGGATGTCTTGTATGCTCCAACGCCAACTCGGGCAGCGCGAGCGTTTGCAATAACAACGCCGGCTGCGCCAACTACCTCGGCACTTCTTACAATTGCACCAAAGTTTCCCTCGTCCGTGACGTGATCCAAGACCACAACCAGAGCGTTTTCGGAACCAGCGCGCTGGATGATTTCAGAGAGGTCAGCGTAGGCAAACGGCTGCGTACGGACAATAACACCCTGGTGAGCGCCATGGCTTGAAAGCGAGTCAAGTACGGGCTTTGCAACACGCTCGACAGGAATACCCTCCTGCTCAAGCTGGCGTGCAAGTGCCTCAATCTCCTGGTCCTTCTGTCCACTAGCGGCCTGTACCAGCGCATTCTTCAAAGGAATGCCCACAGTCAGCGCCTCAGCTACTGCGCGACGACCCTCGATAAGATCGGTTGCAGGCTTCTTGTTACCGGGACGTCCAGCGCCAGCGCCTCGCTGTCCACCAGCGCCTTTCTGTCCGCGGGTGCCCTGAGCTGCGCGTGCGCCCTGTGCAGAACGACCACCTTTTGAGCCCTGGCCATTCTTGGCGCCGAAATAACCGCCCCAGTCGGCAGCCTTCTTGGAGCCGCGACCTGTGCCGCTGCGACCTGCAGCCCCACCGCGACCTGCAGCGCCACTGCGACCAGTGGAGCCACCGCGTCCGGCAGCGCCCTCGGAGCGCGTGTTTTTAGAGGTAGAACGCTGATTTCTTGCCATAGTTAGTCTGCCTTACGCTTAAGTCGAGCGCCAGCGGCGGTATCTTCAATCAAAAGTCCAAGCTCAGCAATGCCATCTCTAATTTGATCAGCAACTGCCCAGTTCTTCTGGGAACGAGCCTCCTGACGAGCAGCAAGCAAAGCCTCTGCAGCCTCGTCAGCTGACGCGCCCTCATAGCCTGCCACCTGGGCGGCAAGTGCCACAAGCTCCTCTGGTAAATCAGAGGTAGAGGCTGCCTGAGTCAAATCAATTCCCAAAGCTCCCGTGAGCTCGCACAACATATCTGCTGCACGGAGAACAGGACTTGCACCAACGTTCTGGCCAACCTCTGCAAGATACGTATTTGCAGCAGTTACCAGGGCAAAGATAGCAGCGAGTGCTCCTGCGGTGTTGAAATCATCATCCATCTGAGCGTCAAACTCGCTCTGAGCTGTATTGATTGCCTCGGCAAGCGTGCTATCAGCGTCGGAGAGTTCGTGCTGAGCAGAAGACTGCTTGAAAGCCCAGCGGAGATTTGCAACGCAGGTCTTCATACGCTCAAGCGTACCAACGGTGCCCTCAAGACGCTCAAACGAGAAATCAAGTGGTGCACGATAGTGCGTTTGAAGCATCAAAAGTCTTACTGCATCTGCAGGGTACTTGTCCAAAACTTCCTTGAGTGTGTAGAAGTTGCCCAAAGACTTGGACATCTTCTCGCCATCAACGCGAAGCATTCCGGTGTGCATCCAATAATTGGCGAGAGGAGCATGCCAGGCGCAAGATGCCTGCGCGGTCTCGTTCTCATGATGAGGGAATACCAGGTCAGAGCCACCACCGTGAATGTCAATTGGAGTACCCAGGTAGCGATGAATCATGGCGCAGCACTCACTGTGCCAACCTGGACGACCTTCTCCCCAAGGGCTTGGCCAGCTAGGCTCACCAGGCTTTGCAGCCTTCCAGAGTGCAAAGTCAAATGGATCGCGTTTCTCGTCATTAACCTCAACGCGCTCACCTGCGCGAAGCTGATCAAGATCTCTGCCAGAAAGCACGCCATAGCCGGGGTCAGAACGGACCGAGAAGTACACGTCGCCCGAAGGCACCGAGTAAGCGTGACCCTGCTCAATCAAAGATTGAATCATCTGAAGCATGGCTTCAATCTCATGCGTTGCGCGAGGACGAATATCCGGATCTAGAATATTGAAACGGTGCATCTGCTCGATAAACGCCTGAGAAAACTCTTCAGAAACCTCTTGAGCAGTCCTTCCCTGCTCAATGGCACGCTGAATAATCTTGTCGTCAACGTCAGTCAGATTCTGAGCGAAGGTGACCTCATAACCCTTGTGCATCAGATAACGGCGAATAACGTCAAACGAGAGGAAGGTACGGGCGTTTCCGATGTGAATCTGATCGTAAACCGTAGGACCGCACACGTACATGCGGATTTTGCCCTCGTCGATTGGCTTGAACTCTTCTTTTTTATGCGTCTGAGTGTTATAGACAAGCATGCATACTCCTCGCAACCATTGTGTATTGGTGTAAGTATAAACGGTTTATGGAAAACCTTTAAGTTCCATACCTTACTAATCAAGATTCAATTTTGTTACCGTTCACGGATTAGTGCTGGATTGTTTTTTTTGTTTTATTAAACTTGACGAATAAAAATTTTAAGAATTTATATTTGAATCAAAACTGCAAAGAACTAGAAGACAAGAAATCTTACTCTTAACAACTTCAGAAGGTGATTCGAATGAGTAAGTTTTTTAACATTATCCGCTACTGTATATCTACTATTCTGGATAAAGGCAGTCTTGCGATTTTTCTCTTTCTGTCATTCTTTGTCACAGCGCTTATGGTGATCCAACCTCTTCTTGTTGGATTTGTAATTAATCTTTTTATTTCAGGAACAACTTGGAGTGAAATACTTTTCTATTGTGCTGTAGTTGCCGCACTAGGAATCCTTATTGCCGGCTGTTCCTATCTTGTTAAAATACGCTATTGTCAATTGCAGATTGACTCTGCGTTTACTATTGAGCGACAGCTGATTGACAAGATTCAACATGCAGATTCATCATTTTTCTCGTCATATGATTCTGGACATTACCGCCAGACAGTAAATAACGATTCTAATGACGTTTCGATTTTTATACTTACACAATGTGTGAGCTTTGCAACAACTGCGGTCTCCGTCATAGGCACGCTTGCGATTATTTTATATTTGAACCCATTAACCGCTCTTGTAACAGCTGTTCTGCTATTGGTGAGTTTTATTATCTATAAGCAAATCCAAGCTTCGGCCTATAAAAGATACAGGGAATCTAAAGAGCTGCGGTCCCAGTATGGATCTATCGAACTCTCGCAGTTCACTGATGTAGATTTCATCAGGCGTCATTCCCTCTTTGAGCGTTTCTTTAATCAGCACTATGCCGTCAATCAAAAACTTCGTAGTGCCATTCATGAGCAGTACAAGCTTGAGTTTGGCGTACAAGAATTAAACAATGCTGTAATTGCCGTATTCCAAGCCATTGTCTTTATTACC
>JABZHC010000061.1 GCA_015259035.1 Atopobium sp. | reverse complement strand
CGCCACGGATGCCTGAGCGAGCCGCAAGATTGCCGCTTCTGATCTGGACAGCCGTCTCGGTAATAAGGCGTACGGGCTTGGTAAGCGAGCGTGAAGCCAAAATACCAATCAGTCCAGACAGAGAGATTGCAATAGCTGCAGCAAGACTGATTGCCTGGTAGGAACCATTACGGAATGCAATGTCTCGCTGTGTTAAGAACGGCTCAGAACCAAACGTCCAGATTCTGATGCTGCCTACAGCTTCTCCTTGCAAGTTTTGAACAACTGCATACACCACAGCATCGCCTGTCTGAGGACCAGAGAGCGAACTGTTCACGCCAGGTCGACGTGCGTTTGGCGCCGAGTCGTCATACAGCACCACGCCAGAAACGTCTAAGACCTGGATACCAATATCGGAATTGGTTGCAGAGGCCTGACGTGCAATAGAAAGAACGTCGGCATTCCAGCCTTCTGCGCGCGCGTACGCCTGAGACATATTGAGCGCGGTAGTATCAACAGTATTTTGTAGGTTCTCCCTGGTATAAGTAGTAAAACGGTTTTCCCAGACAATGCCTAAAACTGAAATGAGCACCAATACTGTCATGACGGCGGTCAGCGCAAAGAATGCCGCCATACGGGTGGTAAAGCTTTGAGTGCCAACGGGATCAGGCTTAATAGTTTTATAAGAACCCTCAGTTTCCGGAGGGTTCTTAAGAGAATTTGAGTGATGTTTCTTGAAGAGCGCCAAAGCTCTAAAGCTTAGGACTCGTGGCTAGCGTTGCCAGCCTCAAAGCGATAGCCAACACCGTGAACGGTGAACAGCCAGCGAGGATTACGAGGATCATCGCCGAGCTTTGCGCGCAAGTTCTTGACATGCGAATCAATAGTGCGCTCATAGCCCTCAAAATCATAACCCAGGACCTTCTCGACAAGCTCCATACGTGTGTACACGCGGCCAGGATAGCGAGCAAGGGTGGTGAGCAGCTTAAACTCTGAAGCGGTCAGGTCAACTTCCTCGTTGTTGATGAGAATCTTATGACCAGAAATATCAATAGTAAGGGTACCGTAATCAAGCACGTCAACAGCAGTGTCTGGCTCAGAATACGTGCGACGGAACAGCGCGCGAACACGAGCCACCAGCTCACGTGGCGAGAAAGGCTTAACAAGATAGTCATCAGCACCAAGCTCAAGACCAATAATCCTGTCTTCTACCTCGCCTTTTGCAGTAAGCATAATGATAGGCACATTAGAGGTATCTCTAATTGCACGGCAAACGCGCTCTCCAGAAAGTTTTGGGAGCATAAGATCGAGAATTACCAGGTCAAATGCATGCTTTTCAAACTCTTCAACTGCACTTTGACCGTCGCCAACGCCCTTAACAACGTAATTTTCGCGCTCAAGATATGCTGAGACGGCGTCACGGATGACTTTCTCATCTTCGACAATCAGAATTTTCTTCTCGTCGGAAGCCATTGTCTCCCCTTTTCTTTTGCCCTACATGTATGTGCGTATGGCACATTACGATTATTCATTAATTATTTGTATTCATTCTATCTCTATACCTACAAATAATCTACAAAGAAAAAACACGAACTGTCACGGAAGCCGGATATCCGCTGGTAGGATCCTTAACAGTTGAGTAGGTTACAAAAGAATCACAGTTGCCTTCTCGAGCAGGAAACTCTCCGTAATCAACGCTTCTATCCATTGAATAGAGCCAGTTTGCCGTTTGATTTTGCGTATCAACAAGCACGTAAGAGGCGCGGCTCTTAATTATGTAAAGGCTACCTTTACCTGCCGATATTGCATTAGGTTCACGCTCAATGACGTAAGGGTTTTCGCCTGAAGCAGGCAGGATATATGTTCCCATCTTGCCCAACAGACCGCCCGAGTCATAACTTGCTTCAACTGACACAATGAACTTATCGTCTACGCGACTTGCTGCAAAAGGTTTGACGGATTGAGGCATAACAAGCTGGTCAACCTTGGTTTTAAGGTTGTCTCCCAGCAGGTATGCTGTAACGCCATAGTAGGTGCCTTCGGAGGCACGAACTCGAGGAGTGAGGGTAACTACTCCCTTTGAGATAGACGGTGCAGTAGCAAATCTACCTGGAGATTCAACGGCGTCCGTTCCCTCAGAATCCCCCACACGCCACACGTAGCAGTGCGAAGATTCACGGGTTTTCTCGCCAGAAGAAGCTGGTTGGACTAGCCAAACCACCTTATCGTCTCCGCAGGCAAACGGAGCCGGATCCCAGTTTTTATCGGCCTTGTAGAGAACCTTTGCATCTCCAGTAAGCTTGCCGTCAGAAAATGGTGCGGCAAGAAGCTCCCAGTCAAAGGTTGTGGTGTCCACCTCAACCCATGCATAAACGGAGTCGGAGCAGCGAACGTCGTAAATTACGGCGGTGGTATTGTTCATCTGAGCCGCAGGAACAACGTCAACAACCTGGCCAGACGTCAGCGAAAGAGCAGAGCCCTTTACCATTGGCGTAGCAGACGCTCCGGCCGTGGTGACGGGAATCCAATTTCCATCGGCTGGATGCAGCACGCTTCCCAGAGGGAGCGTCCAGGTCTGGCTTGGCTGAGCAGCATATTCCGTAGAGCTATAGGAGTCCAGCACATTTGTGCCAGAGGACTCGTCAAGTACCAGCGGTTTTCCTGCATCTCCCGAGCCTTCTTGATGAGAGCAGCCTGCCGCGATGCTAATTGCACCCGCAACTACGACACCAGCCGCTCCCGTCTTAAAGAAGTTTCGGCGAGAAATGTTCCCAAACAGTGACACGATTTAGTCCAATTCAAGATGCTCAAGACGGTCAAACAAAACGTTTGAACGGGTAAGGAATGCACGAGGATCAAAGATTTTCTCAAGCTCCTCATGGCTCAGCGTACAGGCTGGATCTGCCTCAAGAAGCTCCTGGTAGGATGGTCCTTCCTTGCACTGCTGAATATCTGCCCAGACCTTCATAGCGTTGGACTGAACAATCTTGTATGCCTCTTCACGAGTAATACCAGTGTTGACCAGGGCAAGAAGAACCTTTGACGAGAAGAGCATGCCACGGGTCTTATTGAGGTTGGCCATCATCTGCTCTGGATACAGAACCATGCCATCAAGCAGGAACTCAAGCTTTGACAGCATGTGGTCAAGAGCAATAAAGCTATCTGCCTGGGCAACGCGCTCAGCGGAAGAGTGGCTGATGTCACGCTCGTGCCAAAGAGCAACGTTATCAAAAGCAACCTGTGCGTTTGCCTTAACCACGCGGGACAAACCACAGATCTTCTCGGCAGTAATAGGGTTGCGCTTGTGAGGCATAGCGGAAGAGCCCTTCTGGCCCTTGCGGAATGGCTCTTCAGCCTCGAGGGTATCGGTCTTCTGCAGCGCACGCATCTCAGTTGCAATACGCTCGCAGGTAGCGGCAACGGTTGCCAGAACGCCAGCAAGGTAAGCGTGGTGGTCGCGAGAAATTACCTGAGTTGAAAGTGGATCGTGGACAAGACCGAGTTTCTCGCAAACATACTCCTCTACAAAAGGATCAATGGAAGAGTAGGTTCCAACAGCGCCAGAAATTGCACCGTAGGCAACGTTTTTGCGAGCGTCTTTGAGACGGTTAAGATCGCGCTTGAACTCCCAGGCCCAGCTACCAAACTTCATGCCAAAGGTCATAGGCTCGGCGTGAATGCCGTGAGTGCGGCCGACACACAGAGTGTCACGCTCCTCAAATGCACGACGATTGCAGATAGCAGCGCAG
>JABZHC010000060.1 GCA_015259035.1 Atopobium sp. | reverse complement strand
TTTTTATTGCGCTTTGGAGCTCCTACATCGCTCGAGAGCTCAGCATAGGCCCATCGGACCAAAGGGTAATCTCTCCTGAAGCCAGTGTTTTAGGGACATCAATAAGACGCTGGTTGGAAGAGCCTCTAAAACGCAAGGTAATATCGTGGAGACTCTGAACCCATGGGCCATCTACCAGAACATCTATACAAGACAGAATGCGATCAGTGTACTCTGTGTGCCACTTTCCCTCGGTCAGCTGATCCCAGGTGTGTCCTGAATACATCCAAATGCTCTTTTGCGGGTAGGTAGCTCTGACCTTCTCGACAAACTCAACAAGGCCTTCTTGGTTTTCTGGCTCAAAAGGCTCTCCACCAAGGATGGAAAGACCGTTGATATAGACAGGTGCAAGGGAGTCAATAATCTCTTGCTCAACTTCTGGAGTAAACTCTCCGCCGCTCTTGAAGTCCCACGCCTCATAATTAAAGCAGCCTTCACAGTGCAGACGGCAGCCTGAAACAAACAGAGTTGTTCTTACGCCAACACCATTTGCAATATCTGAAAACTTAATATTTGAATAGTTCATACATAACCTTTGATGGGTAACTTCCACATATTTTGGATGTTACCTGATAGAGATAATAAAAACGAGCAGAAGGGCCAAGGCGCTCTTCTGCTCGTTTGTCTAGTACATAAATCTTAGAGGTGAAGGACGCGGTCCTTGATCTCCTGGGTACGGCCCTGGTTCCAGAACTGGGTACCAATGTAGCCGCAGGTACGGCGAGCAACATTCATCTTGGTCTGGTCACGGTTGCCGCAGTGTGGGCACTCCCAAACCAACTTGCCGTCCTCCTCGACAATCTGAATCTCACCGTCATAACCACACTCCTGACAGAAGTCAGACTTGGTGTTGAGCTCTGCATACATGATGTGGTCATAGATGAACTGCATGACGCTGAGAACAGCCTCGATGTTGTCCTGCATGTTAGGAACCTCAACGTAAGAGATTGCTCCACCTGGGGAAAGACGCTGGAACTCAGACTCAAACTGAAGCTTCTGGAATGCGTCAATCTCTTCTGCAACGTGGACGTGGTAGCTGTTGGTGATGTAGCCCTTGTCGGTAATGCCTGGGATAACACCAAAGCGACGCTGAAGTGCCTTAGCAAACTTGTAGGTAGTGGACTCAAGAGGAGTTCCGTAGAGAGAGTAATCGATATCCTCTGCTTCCTTCCACTCGGTGCACTTATCGTTCATGTGCTGCATAACCTGGAGTGCAAATGGAGTTGCCTCTTTGTCAGTGTGGCTGTGACCAGTCATTGCCTTAACGCACTCGTATAGACCTGCATAACCAAGGGAGATAGTGGAATATCCGCCGTAAAGCAAAGGATCGATAACCTCACCCTTGTCCAGGCGAGCAAGTGCGCCGTACTGCCAAAGGATAGGAGCTGCATCGGACAGGGTGCCCCTCAGGCGATCGTGACGAGCACGAAGTGCGCGGTGGCAAAGCTCAAGACGCTCATCAAAAATCTTCCAGAACTTGTCCATATCGCGACCAGCAGAAAGAGCAACATCAGGAAGGTTGATAGTTACAACACCCTGGTTGAAGCGGCCGTAATACTTAGGCTTGTTTGACTCATAGTTCTTTGCGCGAGCAACGTTGTTGAAGCCATTACCAGAACGGTCTGGTGTCAGGAAGGAACGGCAGCCCATGCAAGTGAAGGTATCGCCCTCGCCTTCCTTCTCGCCCTTAGAAAGCTTGTACTCCTTCATCTTCTTCTCAGAGATGTAGTCAGGGACAAGGCGGCGAGCGGTGCACTTTGCAGCCATCTGAGTGAGGTAGTAGTACTTGGAATCCTCGTAAACGTTGTCCTCTTCAAGAACGTAAATGAGCTTAGGGAATGCAGGAGTAATCCAGACACCCTCCTCGTTCTTTACGCCCTGGTAACGCTGACGGAGCATCTCCTCAATGATGAGTGCAAGGTCCTCCTTCTCCTGCTCATTCTTTGCCTCGTTGAGGTACATGAAGACAGTAATGAAAGGAGCCTGGCCGTTGGTGGTCATCAAAGTGACAACCTGGTACTGAATGGTCTGAACACCACGAGAAACCTCATCGCGAAGGCGCTTCTCAACCATCTCGTTGAGCTGCTCAGCAGAGAGCTCAACACCGACGGAGTTCATCTCCTCCATAACGGTCTTGCGAATCTTCTTACGAGAAACATCAACAAAAGGAGCAAGGTGAGCCAGGGAGATGGACTGACCACCGTACTGGCAAGATGCTACCTGAGCAATGATCTGAGTTGCAATGTTGCATGCAGTGGAGAAGCTGTGTGGACGCTCAATCAGAGTACCGGAGATAACAGTGCCGTTCTGCAGCATGTCATCAAGGTTGATGAGGTCACAGTTGTGCATGTGCTGTGCAAAGTAATCGGAATCGTGGAAGTGGATGAGACCCTCGTTGTGAGCAGCAACAATATCCTCTGGAAGAAGCTCACGCTGAACGAGGTCCTTAGAAACCTCACCAGCCATGTAGTCACGCTGAACAGAAACAACAGTAGGGTTCTTGTTGGAGTTCTCCTGCTTGACTTCCTCGTTGTTGCACTCAATCAGAGACAGAATCTTGTCATCGGTGGTGTTCTTGTGACGCTTCTGGTTCTGGATATAGCGGTAAATGATGTACTTACGAGCAACCTCAAAGCGGTCAAGAGCCATGAGCTGATCCTCAACAAGGTCCTGGACCTCCTCGACGGTGACGGTGTGTCCAGCCTTCTCGCACTCATCGGTAACGTTGAGAGAAGCAAACTGAATCTCACGCTCAGTCAGGCGCTGATCCTCAGGGACCTCTGCGTTAGCCTTAGCGATTGCGTTAACAATCTTCTCAACCTCGAAGGTGACCTCTGAGCCATTGCGCTTGATAATCTTCATGTGCAAACTCCTTGAACAAACGTTGGTGAAAGCAACGCTTTCATGCGTGTTTAATTGGATTATCACTGCGGTTCCTAAGCTTTTGCCTAAGCGAAGTAGTTGGGAACCCGCTTGTGTGATGGGAACTACTATGCCACAACTTATAGTGTTTGGGCTCGAGAACTATAACAATATATTGTGAAATTTCCACACGAATACAAAATTATGTATTGACACGTTGCGGCAACCAATATCTCTGCAGGTAGAAAATTAGCTAGAAACTTCGCTAATTACAAAATTTATTAATGGTCAAAAAATAATTCGATTTTTTGTATGTAGGCATTCGTCGCCTTTCACAAATGCGTCACAATTCGCCCCTCAGCACTCACTTTTGTTGAGCGTTTGGGGACTAAAAAAGCCGACACAAAATGTCGGCTTTGGTGGTTAGTCTAGTGGAGGCTGTGGACGCCAGGTTGCATCTTTATAGATAAGGCGTGCATCCTTCCAGCCCTTTATAAGGCGAGAAAGGCCAGACGAGAAGTGCGCTCTGTCTACCAAAATAAGTCGAATAATCTCTTTTACAAAGGTCAGAGCGGTACCAACACCAAAGAGCACAGGGTTGTAATCACCGTGAACCTGGAAGTAACGGGCAATATAGCCGCGGTTACGTGTGATGTAATAGCGTGTCATGTCAGAGGTTGAATTGAGTTGACGTACAGAGCCAATGCTCTGACCAGGAACTTCTCGACATCTTGAAAGAACAAAGTCTGGAATCAAAATAGGCTGCGTTACCTTGCTGGCCAAATAGCCATATAAGGCGTCATCCCAGTAGATAAAGAAGCGCGCGTCAGGTAGGCCAATCTTTTGCACTACAGAGCGCTTAAAGCAGGCGCCCTCAAAGCACATAACATTACATTCGCGGTACGCAACGCCATCAAAGCCAGCCTTTGCTAGCGGATTGTAGATGCCC
>JABZHC010000005.1 GCA_015259035.1 Atopobium sp. | reverse complement strand
AGCATATTAGATGAAGTTTATGCATAGAGATGCATATCAGGTAGTGCGACCGCCTAGCTGCCTGGCTATCTTGATTAGGAACATGTCAATTCTTCAGCGAGACCTACCAAAGCTGCGCTATTTTGTGCGCCAGGCCTAAAAGCCAACGCTAACACGCTGCAGAATCATAATCCCCCGCACAGAAATCGTACGGGGGATTTGCATTCAATAGGCAAAGTGGACGTATAAGCCGGGTTCTGTCGCGGACAACCATTTATCTACTACCAGCATTGCTGCTGATCTCTAGCGCGCAACCCGAGCGCAGTGCGGGCCACACCATAGCGCTCCTATTTGCGTTTGCTCCGGATGGGGTTTACCAAGCCATGCTGTTGCCAGCATGCTGGTAGTCTCTTACACTACCGTTTCAGCTTTTCTCTTTACGCGAATGCGCAGGTGAGAGTCTTCTTTTCTGCGGCACTTTCCGTCGGGTCACCCCGCCTGGCCGTTAGCCAGCATCCTGCCCTGTGGAGCCCGGACTTTCCTCATAGCACCCTTCCACTTAGCTGGACGGGCACTCCGCGGTTGTCTGGTCCACTTTGCATGGGCGATTGTATCACGTTCATAAGGCTAGAAGCTCCGAAGTCAAACAATCTCCAAGTAAATGAGATGTTGCGAAGCTGTGGGTTTCTCGCCATACGTGAGTGGCGAGAAGGGTGTGATTTTGGTACGTCGTGTTCATGAAAAGCAACAGCTGCCTCTTTGAATGCTGCTATGATGGACAGGCTTACATACGAAAGGACTAGCATGGGACTCTTTGATCTTTTCAAGAAATCTTCTAAGACTGCTGCACCAGAGGCTCTTGTTGTTTCTGATTACACTGCTAAAACAATTTATGCGCCAGCAAGCGGAAAAGTTGTTGCGCTAGAGAACGTTCCTGATCCTGTTTTTGCAGGTGGAATGCTTGGACAGGGTCTGGGTATTTGGCCTTCTGAGGGTGTTGTGTACGCGCCAGTTTCGGGCACTATTACCGCAACTACTCCAACTGTTCACGCCTTTGGAATTACTGCCGATTCTGGCGAAGAGGTTTTGATTCACGTGGGCGTTGATACGGTTGAGATGAAGGGTGACGGTTTTACCGCCCTTGTTGAGCAGGATCAGCACGTTGAGGTTGGTCAGCCACTGATGACCTTTGACTTGGATAAGGTTAAAGACGCGGGTCATCCTGAGGTAGTTATTCTTGCTATTACTAACTCTAGCGAGTATAGCAACGTAGAGATTCTTGCTTCTGCAGACCAGCCAGTTTCTGCTGGCGAGAAGGTCTGTGTACTCGCATAACTGCGGCACTGCAGTTGCTCCATGTCTGACACATCCTACAAGACAATCAAACTGGGCTTTGTTGCGGAAGGTCTCTTTGAAGACAGAAAGAGCCGCTTCATAGCCCAGCTTTGTCATGTAGAAACAGAGTCAGATGCGCAAGAGTTTCTCGCCACAGTGAGGGCGAAGCACTACAATGCTCGCCACAACGTTCCCGCATGGATCTTGGAGGACGGTACAGAGCGTGCTTCCGACGACGGAGAGCCTTCCAGAACGGCGGGAATGCCGGTGCTGGAGGTATTGCGCGGAGCGGAGCTTAAGAACGTCTGCTGCGTTGTCACGCGCTACTTTGGCGGAACGCTTTTGGGTCCTGGCGGACTTGTTCGTGCGTATACGACGGCAACTCAAGAGGCTTTGGCTGCTGCTGAGGAAGCGTCTGCTGTTCAGGAAATGCTGCAAGTTGTGAGGGTGGAGTTGTCGGCCCCGTATAACCTGTATGAGCAGATTCAACGCCTGGTCTCAGATACCGGCGGCAAGGTTATAACGACAGAGTTTGGAGCGGACGTTTTTCTCGCCATAGACTTTAGGTGCGGAGAAGAAGCGGCGTTCACGGATGCATTGACAGAGCTCAGCGCTGGAAAGATTACAGCCGAGGTCTCCGTGGCGCGTTTTGATCTGTTTTAGTGGGTTTAATAAATCTAGCCTCGATAAACCAAAAAATACCGAATAAAAGAATAGTAAGGATAGTGCGACCATTTTCTGGCAGCATACCTCTTGAATCGCAATACCAGATTAATAAAAAGAACACTAGGATAGTAGCTCGTAAAATGACACGCTCTTTTGAAATGTATTTCATGAGGGTCTCCTAAATAAGCTTATGCTTTTCAGTATAGACCAATATGGCCGGCACAGAAAATTCTGTACCGGCCATAGGTGCTTTTATGTGCGTGCTTAGTAGGCTGTGGTTGCGCGTACCTTACCTGCGGTTACGGCCACCAAGGGAGTAGCCAAGGTTCTCCCAGAAATCAATCTGGACATCTTCGCCCTCGTCCCAAACCTTGAGCAGGTCCTCTGGAACGTACTGACGACGAACATCAGCCTCGCCGCCGTAGAGGCGGAACCAGTCTGCGCTCATGATGAGGTAGCCGTCCTTACCGGAGTCTTTACCCCAGCTGTTCTCAATGCGCCACTGCTTAGCCTTGCCGTCCTTATCAAGCTCAACGCCCTGGAAGGTCATTGCGTGGGTAAGGGAAGTCTCATAGTTCTCAATCATTGCCTCGCGATCCATGTCAAAATCAACGCCAAAGAGGCCGTTGTAATCCATGGTGTCGGTTGAGAGGACGTAGTTGAAGTCCTCATTGTGGCGAGGGAACTCCTGCATAACGTCGCAGGCCATGCAGACAGGGTTGCCGTCCTTCAAAGAAGCAATGGTAGCTGCCTCAAGAACCTCTGGCTCAACGTTTAAGAAGCGAGTCTTAATGCCACCTAAAACGGTATCGATGAAGGTTGGGTGATACACCTTGCCGTAAGGATATTTCTTGCTTGGAACAGAAATGAGCTGGACAAAGCCACGAGGATCAACGCCACAATAGCGCTCAGCAAACTCAAGAGGAGTAATGCCAAAGTCGCGAAGAATCTGAGTGCCTTCCTCGTCCTTCTCGCCGTCCTTCTTGTCCTTGTTGTCAGAAGCCTTGCTTGGCTCAACAGGGGAGAGCTTTGCCTTATCTACCTGTGCGTTTTTGCCAACCTTGCACTCAAAGTCAAAGGTCAGAGGTGGCTCGCCAAGGCAGACGGAAAGAATCTGGTGGAAGCCCTTGAGCTGCTCCTGCTTAAGCGCACGAAGCTCGTCTTGAGACTTGCCAGCTGCGTATGCTGCGCGAAGCTCGCCAGCACTCTTTCTGAACAGGCGGTCAATGCGCTCATCCATCTGTGTAGAGTTCTTGGAGCAGGCAGTCTCTGGCATGGCATCCTTAGGAACCAGGCCATACTTCTCAACCAAGCTCATGGCAAACGAGTAGTAGCCGCCGTCGCCAATGCCCTCGGTCAGAAGCGTGTTGACAACACGAGAATCGGTTGGCTGATCAGCGGTCTGAATGATGTACTCAAGTGCTGAGTTTGCCTTCTCAAGCTTGTCATAGAACATGCCATATGCCTGGCTGAACTCAAAGGTATCAACGTCAAGCTTCTTGATTGCCTCCTGGCGAAGCACGTTGAAAGAAGAGAACATCCAGCAGCGACCGCTCTGACGCTGGTTGGTGACGTCGCCCGTCTTTGCAACAGCAACACCGTAGGTGTCAGCGTAGGTGCGCATGGTGGTGATGTCGCGAGCAGCTGCGGAAACGCCCATAGAGGTTACGGAGTTGCGAGCAACGCGGTTAGCACGGTCTGCACTAAATGCAGCGGTTTCCTCGTTTGCCCACTGTGGATTTACGGTCTGATCAGCCATTGAGGCTCCTTTTGTTTGTAGCGTTTAGAAAAACCTGGCGAGAAGATCGGTCTTCTCGCCAGGTAGTTTGTACCTTAGCGAAGTGTTGCAAGAGAGCCCATTGGGTCCCATGGCTCGAGGACGGTTGCTTCCTCGGTCTCAAAGGTCTTGAGCTGCTCAGGAGTGAGGTACTTCTTGTCAACAACAATCTGGTAGACGTACTCGTCAAACCAAGGGTCAGAGATGGTGTCAAAGCCATCGCGACCGTGGTCTTTACCCCAGCTGTTCTCAACCTTCCAAAGAGTAGTGTTGCCCTCGGCGTCAAAGTTAACGCCCTCAAGAACCATTGCGTGAGTCATCAGAGACTCGCCGTAGTCAAGGCGCTCAGCACGGTCAAGTGCGCCCTCAATAGGGAAGCCAAAGAGGCCGTCAACGTCAAGTGCACGGGTGTCCATGATGCCCTCTTCGCGAAGGTAGGACTGAGCAACATCGCAACCAAACCAGACAGGCAGGTTGTCCTTGAGCTGAGCCACAGCGAGGCGCTTGAGCTCAGGAATCTTAAGGTTGAGGTAACGAACGCCGCCACCCTCAACAACGTTGCCCAAGCGAGAAACGGTGTAGGTGTGGTTGAAAGGCTTATCTGCGGTTGGTGCAGAAATGATTGAGATGTAATCATCAAGATTCATGTCAACAGTCTCAGCGAAGAACTCCTGAGGAGTAAAAGTGCCATAAAGGGCGAGGTTGTCGTCCTTATCGCGCAGGCGTGCCTCAAAAGATACAGGAGGCTGACCCAGGCAAGTTACCAGCAGTGCATAGACGTCCTCCATCATCTCTTTCTTCATCTCGCGCAGAGACTCAAGGGACTCACCAGCTGTTGCGGTCTCACGAAGACGCTTTGCAGCACTACGAAGATAACGTGTGAGATACGCGTCCATCTCGTGGGTGTTGCAAGAGTTAGCAGTCTCTGGCATAGCGCTCTTTGGAACTACACCGTACTTCTTAACAAGACTCTTGAACATATCCCACTGGCCACCGTCACCAATTGGATCGGTGAGTAGGAAGGATACAAGACGGCCGTTCAGAGGCTCATCAAGGGTGTCCAGAATGTTCTCAAGGAACCAGTTAGACTTCTCCATCTTGTCCCAGAACAGTGGATATGCCTGGGAAAGCTCAAAGGTAGAGAGGTTGTATTTCTTGATGATGCGATATCTAAACGTATTGAGCGATGCAAACATCCAGCAACGACCAGAGCGCTTCTGGTTGGTACGGTCGCCCTGCTTTACCTCAACATCAAAGGTAAGAGGATTAAGAGCGACACCTTCTGGAACACGAGCTGCTTTTCTAACACCAGCGCTGGTAGCAGCATTTTTAGCTACAGTATGAGCGCGGTCGGACTCAAAGTTCTTCTGAGCCGCTGCAATGTCGTCAAAGGAAATGCTTTTCATCTGATCCATGTGATCTCCTTAACTGGAATAGGTAATACAAAAACTATATTCCCAATTAAGGTGTCCCTAGTCTAAGAGTTACCAGTTTGAAACTTTTATTTTTGAGAAGTTTTTTGATCAAACGGTTTTTGCAAATTCAGAGAGATTTTGTGACGTCATTAAATTGACGAGAAAATATTTTCATCCAATTTACCAGCGGGAATAGAAGTATTAGCACATAGAACATATGTTTGTATTAGTAGTTATTGTCTGGCGAATCGGCTACACTATACAAAGAAATTAAGAGCCCTTGGTAAAAGAACAAATTTTGAAGCACAAAGAGAAGAGCGTAGAAAAAGATGGCATTTGTTCACCTCCACAACCACTCAGATTTTTCCATTCTTGATGGAGCTAGCCGTGTCCCAGACATGGTTAGTAAAGCTGTAGAGTTTGGCATGCCAGCACTTGCTCTTACTGATCATGGGTATCTCTTTGGTATTCCAGATTTTGACCTTGCATGCCGTAAGTACAATGAGGCGCTTAAAGACTTTGGCCAGTGGTGCCATGATGTGGAATGTTTTGAAAAGGGCTGGGATCTAGAAGAGCCTCCTGCAGATGATCCCAATGCTGGTGAGCATGATAAGGTTCATGCTCAGTGGGCCTCTGACGTCCAAATTTGGAATCAAACACATGATATTGAGGCCGTAAAGGCCAATAAACCTTCTCCACTTATTAAGCCAATTTTTGGCTGTGAAGCTTATTTCATTCTTGATGATTGCATTGAGAAGGGCACTAAGCAGGTACGTTATCACCTTATCCTGCTTGCTAAAAATGAGACCGGCTATGTCAATCTGATGAAAATGATGTCAGAGGCGGGCTCAAAAGATATGTTCTATTACAAGCCACGCACTACGCTTGAGATGCTCAAGCGTTATCACGAGGGAATTATCTGCACTTCAGCTTGTGTTTCTGGCATCATTCCTCGTATGTTGTTTCAAGGTCGCCCAGAAGAAGCAGAGCGTTGGGCAAAAATCTATCAAGATATCTTTGGGGATGATTTCTACCTAGAGATTCAAGATCACGGTTTGTCTGATCCAAGCTGGGGTGGCTATACCGATAGAACTCTTGCTGAACGCATTGTAAAGATGGGTCATGACCTTGGCATTAAGGTAGTTGCTACCAACGATAATCACTATCTCACTAAAGAGGATGCAAGCGTTCAAGATATTGCTTCCTGCATTGGTTCGGGCGCTCGCGTTGATGATGAGAACCGCAAACGCATGACAGGCAGCGAGTTCTACCTTAAGAGTGAGCAAGAAATGCGCCAGATCTTCTCGTGGTGTCCAGAAGCTATCGAGAACACCATTGAGGTTGCAAATAAGTGCAACTATGAGCTGGATTGGACCCATATGTACCTGCCAAAATTCCCAGACTTGGCAGAGGGGGAGACCTCAGAAGAGCGCTTTAGAAAAGAGTGTGAGCTTGGTCTTGCAAGACGTTATGGAAATGATTGGCAAAACGTTGTTATCAATGAGATTAACGTCAAAGACCGTTTTGAGTATGAATATGACATCATCTGCAAAAAGGGCTTTGCAGATTACTTCTTGATTGTTCAGGAATATGTTCGCTGGGCAAAAGAGAATGGTATTGGCGTAGGCCCTGGTCGTGGATCTGCAGCAGGCGCTATTGTTGCATACGCTATGGATATTACTTCGTTTGACCCTCTTGAGAATGGCCTCATGTTTGAGAGGTTCTTGTCTCCACAGCGTTCAGAGATGCCAGATATTGATATGGACTTCGACGATGAGCGTCGTCTTGAGGTTGTTGAGCATGTTCGTCAGATTTATGGATCTGAGCGTGTTTCTCACGTTATTACGTACTCAACCATCAAGGCTAAACAGGCAATAAATGATGCGTGCCGCGTTCTGGGTTACCCCGTTTATATGGGTCAGCGCCTCTCTAAGATGATTCCAGGTGATCCTAACGCTCACCTTAAATTTGTTCTTCATAAGGCTCAAGAAGGACAAAAAGGTGCTGATCAGTATTCCGCTGATTTTGAAGATGCGTACGAGAATGACCCTGATGCGAGAAGAATCATTGATGCTGCTCTATCTATTGAGGGCTTGCATCGTGGTGAGGGTGTGCATGCTTGTGCAGTTTTGATTGCTCCTACGCCTGTTAATGACCACGTTCCCACCAAGGTTGATACCAAAGGTGGCGTAGAGATTACGCAGTACGAGGGACACTCTGTCGCAGACATGGGTCTTCTTAAGATGGACTTCCTGGGACTGAGAACCCTAACAGTTATTTCTCGTGCAATTAAAAACGTGAAGGATAATTACGGAATTGATATTGATGTAGATAACATTCCGTTTACAGACCCAGAGATTTATAGACTTCTGAGAGAAGGACGAACCGCTGGCGTTTTCCAAGTTGAGTCTGCAGGTATGACTGCAACCATTAAGGGCATGAGGCCAACAGAGTATAAGCACATCGTCGCACTTATCGCTCTTTATCGTCCTGGTCCTCTTAACGCGGGTATGGTTACCAGCTATATCAACCGTATGAACGGTAGAGAAGAAGTCAAAGATTACGATCCACGTCTTCACGACATCTTGGAAGAAACCTACGGAACCATGGTCTACCAAGAGCAGGTTATGCAGATTTCTATGAAGATGTCTGGTTTTACCGCAGGCGAGTCTGACAAGGTCAGAAAAGCAGTAGCAAAAAAGAAGATTAAACTCATGCAGGAGGTTGTCCAGCACTGGGATGACGGTACTGATGAGACCATGGAAGCTCACTGGAAAAACGGCGCAGTTCGTAATGGATTTGATCGCTCGGTTGCAGAAAGCATTTGGGACGATGTTCTTGAGTTTGCATCTTATGCATTCAACAAGTCCCACTCTGCTGGTTATGCAATTCTTGTTATGCAGACCGCATGGATTAAAGCGCATTATCCACATGAGTTTATGGCGGCAGTTCTTACCTCGTACATGGGCAAGACGGATAAGATTGTTCACTACGTAAGCGCTTGCCGTCATGAGGGCATCAAGATTCTTCCGCCAGATATCAACGAGTCCGGTAAAGACTTTACGGCTACTAAAGAGGGTATTCGTTTTGGCTTTGCAGGAATCCGTGGCGTAGGAGCCGGTGTTGGTGAAGCTATTATGCTTGAGCGCCAAAAAGGCGGTCCTTTTGCCAATATCCACGATTTTGTCGATCGTGTTGACGCAAGTCAGGCAAAGCGCAACGTTGTTGAAGCTCTTATCAAGGCAGGAGCTTTTGACTCAACAGGCTATACCCGTATGCAGATGATGAGTTTTGTGGATAAGAACAACCCACAAAACATTATCGATGCTGCTACTAAGCGTCAAAAAGATAAGGCTGTTGGTCAGTTCTCTATGTTTGATATGTTTGCAGAAGTAGAGGGTTCTGGCTTTAGTGATAGTGTCCCAGAGCCAGATGGTGTTGAGTGGGATAGGCGATTCAAGCTTACTAAAGAGTACGAGGTCTTAGGCATTTATGTCTCTGATCATCCACTTCGTCCATATGAGTATGCCCTCGCTAAGAGCAGAGATTATGCCCTTGCAGAAATTGAAGAGAATATTGAGGTTCAGCTTCCTAACGGTGCTATGTCTCAGCAGTTCAAAGTTCCAGAAGGTAAACCTATTCGCTTTGCGGGTATGGTTACTAATGTTATGAAGCGCACTACTAAAAACGGTGATCCAATGGCAATTGTTACGCTCGAAGACATGGAGGGTAGCGTCACTATTGTCATGTTCCCTAAGCTCTACAAGAAGGCTGCAAGACTTCTTGCTGGAGATGTTGACCCAGAGACTGGTGAGAGCCAGAGTGACATCTTCATTTCTGTTCTTGGAAAGCTTGAGCGCTCTGATAGAGGAGACCAGGTTATTGCTCAAGAAGTTAATCCTATTGAGCTTAACAGTGCTAACAACACACCAAAGACACTCGTTATTCATATGCCTGCATCTCAACTTCAAAGACAGGCTATCGAGACACTTGGACAGATCTTCTCGCGTTATCCCGGCATGGACTGTATTGAGATTAGGGTAGAAACAGACATGGGCGATGTTATGCGCATGGAAATTCCTACTAGGATTGATGGACGTAGCATGGTTCTTTTGACCGAGCTTAAAGATTTTATTGGTCAAAGTGGCTACGCACAGATTGTTTAGATTTTGTCGATTCTAAATTCGCAGGTTACTCTTAAGTAATAACTGTTACTATTTAAGTAGCACTTGCTAAGAAATTCTGACATCTTCGGATGTCGTGAGAGGAGAAAAAATGATCGACGCAAAGTTTTATCGTAACAAGGAGACAGGCGCTGTTGTTTACGGTGTCGCAGGCAACGTAGAGGCAGCAGACCTTGAGCTTCTCCAGGCTGGCGTTACTGACGGTGCAGCTGAGAAGCATGTTCCATTTGTTACTCGTGAGGGCAACACTGTTACTGTCCGTGTTGGTGAGGTTGCTCATCCAATGCTCGAAGAGCACTACATTGAGTTCATCGCTCTTGTTTCTGAGAACGGCGCTCAGTTTGCACAGCTTAAGCCTGGCCAGGAGCCAGTTGCTACCTTCACTCTTGAGGAGGGCGTTGAGGCTGAGGCTTATGAGTACTGCAACCTTCACGGTCTTTGGAAGGCTTCCCTCTAAGACTGGTTGCGTATTTAACAAAGCTAAGCTTATCTGTGAATTTGAACGGAGCTGCTACCTGCAGCTCCGTTTTTTCTTACTACACCTGTTTGTTTTTGGGTAAAAACAAATTAAGCACTTTATGATAGGAATGGTATGCGCATAGCAGTTGCACAAATGAATACTCAGGCCGGAGACTTTGAGTTTACCGCTCAGACCATGCTGGAATATGCTCAGAGAGCTCAACAGCAAGGCGCTGAGCTAGTCATTTATCCTGCGCCAACTCTTACAGGGCTGCTAAGCGTGCCAGAGGCTGACATAGAAGGACTTTTTGCAGACCTCTCGGAGATTATCAATTCGCTTTCAGAAAAGCTTCCAATTGCGGCCCTTATTCCTGTTGTAACAGAGTTTGATGGAAGTGCAGCTAGCGAGGCTCTTCTCGTTAGAAACGGCGCCGTAACCCCGCTCAAATTGACTGCCCAGATAGCGCACATGAGCGCTCTTGCTCGCTCTGCCAGCTCCGCGCAAGCATCTGACGATAATACCGTTGAGCTCGCAAAGTTTGAAGCAGGTGGCCTTACGTTTGGCGTTGCTTTTACCTACGACGATCTTGACGCGTGGCAAGATGTCGACGACTCGTTAGATGCTGTCATTTACCTGCCGTATTTTGGCTTTGCTGTTGATGATTCGTCATCCGCTATGGGTATGGCGGTGGCAGAAAGCCGCTATCTGGGAGATGTTGAGGAGTTTGATAGCTGGCTTATCGCTGCAAACGCTGTTGGCGCCTATGGCAATCAGGTGTTTTGTGGTTCAAGCTTCTTCTTGTCTCCTTCAGGTGATTTGGTCAAACAAGCAGCGTCTTTCTCAGAAGATATGGTTGTCTGCGATGTTGACCAAGATACTATCGAAAACTTTGATAGAGAAGATACTGCGGGTGTCTATAACAGTGCACTTACTACCTGGGGCGTATTGGCTACGGGTGTGCGAGACTACACGGTAAAGTCTGGCTTTGACGGCGTGTTTATTGCGGTTGATGGCTCGCTCAATTCTCTTGTTACCGTTGCACTTGCTTCAGATGCTTTAGGTCCTATGCGCGTCCACGTACTGTTGCTTCCAAACAAAGATTCTCGAGCAACAAGTGCTGCGGAGTTGCTTACCGCAAGACTTCGAGTTAATAAAGTTACTGTGGATAGCACGGTTTTCTCGACATTGACCGATGCAAAGTTGATAAGTGCATACGGCTACGCATATGCTGACCAGCACAATTACTTGACGCTCGAGACTGCCGATAAAACTATTCTTGCGCTCAAGGGAACAGAGATCTCTAGCGCTCACTCTCTGTGGCCGCTGGGAGATATGTATCATGCAGACATTGTTGACCTTGCAAGGGTAAGAAATACCTTCTCGCCAGCTATTGACCATGCAGTTCTCGAGAATATCTCTGAGGTTGTAACTGATGGGCTGGAGAATGCCGCGCCAACACCTCAAGAGCGCATTGAGTTTGTTGATTACGTGCTTACTAGCTACCTTGAGTGGAATAAAAGTATTTCTGCCATTGTGGAAGAAATGGGAAAGGTTGACGAGGTTAAGGCAATTATTTCTATGCTCCACGCTCGTCAAAAAGACCGTAGAAACACCACTGAGGTTCTGGAGATGTCTTCAAAGAGCCTCACAAATGCTCAAATTCCACACGCGTCAGTCTGGCAAGACAGAATTAGAGATACAAAGGCTTCAGAATCTAACCTGGTAGAGTCTTTACGAAATTCTTTGCGAGAAATTCAGGGGACTTCTATGCACCTGCCTGAGTTGTCAGTTGACCCAACAGAGGCTCAGGAAGGCTTTAAGGATATGCTGGAGCTTTTAAAGGAGCTTGCTCAAGAAACTGACACGCAAATTGGCATGGTTGACCCCAAAATGTGGAGAGGTCCCTTCTCAGAAAATTAGTTGCATCGTTTGCGCACACTCTGTGATAATATAGAACGAACGTTCTATATTAGGAGGTGCAATGGTAATTCTTGGAATAGACCCTGGTCTTGCTCACACTGGATGGGGAATTGTAGAGACAAGGGGTTCTGAATGCCGTGCACGCGCCTATGGATGCATTACTACAACAGCTGATGAGCCAATAGATATGCGTTTGGGAAGAATCTATAACCAGATTGTTGAGGTTATAGATAAGTTCTCACCAGAAGCTCTTTCTATCGAGAGCATTTACTTTGGACAAAACGTTAAATCAGCTATTCCTACTGCACATGCTCGCGGAGCTGCTATTGTCGCTTGTTCTAAAGCAGGTCTCACGGTTGGAGAATACACTCCAATGCAGATCAAACAGGCTGTTGTTGGTACAGGAGCTGCAGATAAACAGCAGGTTATGTATATGGTTCAAAATATTTTATGCTTGGATCATCAACCTCACCCAGACCATGCAGCTGATGCTTTAGCTGCTGCGGTTTGTCACGCTAATCTTGTAAGAACCACCTCGCTTGGAAAGGGAAGAATACAACTATGATTGTCCAGCTTACGGGCACGCTTGTATCCGTTACACCTTCAGTAGCTGTTCTCGACGTCAATGGCGTTGGGTATGAACTTGGCATATCAGCTTCAACAGCTGCCGCACTTCCACAAGCAGGCGAGGCGGGCGTTACCGTTTTAACTCGTATGGTGGTCAGAGAAGATTCAATGGAACTCTTTGGATTTGCTTCGCGAGAAGAGCGTGCGCTCTTTGATCGCTTGCGTGCAATTTCTGGAGTTGGTCCTAAACTGGCTCTTTCTGTGCTTTCTACGTTTACTCCACAGCAACTTGCTGTGATTGTTGCCACTAACGATGGCAATCGTCTTAAGAACGTCTCTGGTCTTGGTAAGAAGAAGGCAGAGCGCTTAGTAATTGAGCTTTCCGATGTGTTCGCAAAAGATACAGAGCTCAAACAGCTTGTTGGCCTTACTTCTCCTGCAGACTTTGCTGCCATTCCAAAACCTGCTGTTACCTCAGTAGAATCAGAGGCTATTGAAGCTCTTCTTGGAATGGGCTTTACTTCTCAGGAAGCAACGCTTGCTCTTGAGGGCTATGAAGAGGCTGGTGCTATTACAATTGAAGCTGCTATTGGATATGCATTAAGGCGTTTGGGAAGTGGTAATTAATGTGGGAAGCAGATGCAGATAATCTTTTTGAATCATCGTCTACTCCAGCTCCGTTTCCAGGACATACTTCTCAGCGTGTAGTTTCTAGTGGACTCCAGGCAGAAGACCTTGAGCAAGATAGAAACCTGCGACCAAAAACACTTGATGAGTATCTTGGCCAGGAGCGTGTTAAATCCAACCTGCGTGTTCTCATTGAAGCGGCAAAAAGTCGTAATGAGCCGCTTGATCATGTTATTTTTTCTGGCCCTCCAGGTCTCGGTAAAACGACCCTTGCAGGTGTTTTAGCAGGAGAAATGGGCTCAAAGCTTCATACAACTTCTGGCCCTGCAATTGAGCGAGCGGGAGATTTAGCGGCTATCCTCACCAATCTTGAAGAGGGAGATATCCTCTTTGTAGATGAGATTCATAGGCTTAATCACCAGGTTGAAGAAATTTTGTATCCAGCAATGGAAGACTTCTTCTTAGATATTGTTATTGGCAAAGGCCCTGCGGCAAGGTCAATCAGGCTTGATATTCCACGCTTTACTCTTGTAGCTGCAACAACAAGAACAGGACTTCTAACTGGCCCTTTGCGTGATCGTTTTGGTATTTCTTATCGTCTTGATTACTATACTGTTTCTGAGCTTCAGACTATTGTCATGCGCTCGGCAAACATCCTTGATGTAGAAGTTGATGAGCAGGGAGCTGCTGAAATTGCTTCTCGATCAAGAGGTACACCGCGTTTGGCAAACCGTCTGTTAAAACGCGTGCGAGATTACGCACAAGTTAAAGCTGAAGGTACTATTACCTGGCAGGTGGCCTCAGAAGCACTTTCATTCTTTGAGATTGACGAGCTTGGTCTAGATGTAATGGACGTGCGTGTTTTACGTGCGCTTTGTGAGACGTTCAGAGGTCGTCCGGTTGGTCTCACAACCATTGCAAGTGCAGTCTCAGAGGATCCGTCTACACTTGAAGATGTTTATGAGCCATATCTTTTGCAGCAAGGGCTTATTATTAGAACCCCTCAAGGTAGACAGGCAACGCATGCTGCATTTGATCACTTACGTATTCCTGTTCCTACTAACTAGTAGATTGGAACAAAATGCTTCAACGAGATTACATTTTGGAAGTAATCGATGACTTTACTTCAACGGTCACAGCAGGTTTGGGAAATGCTTTAGAGACTCAAACTGAAGAGTCACTCGATGGGGTAGAGGCAGCTGTTGCAGAGCTCATTGATTTGAGCCCAGAGACTGCTCTTGCGCTTTCGCCAGACTCTCTTGTAACGATGATGTTGCTCTCCGGCGTAGCTGATTCAGTTGCAGAGTATGTGGTGTATGCCCTCGACAGGCTCTCTCACGTTTATGAGCAACTAGGAGACGAGGATAAGGCTGGTCTCAGAAGACAGCAGGCCGTAGCGGTTGCACAGTCCTTCTCGGTAGATCAAAACGCTACTCCAGAGCAATTTAAGGATTTTGAAGCAAAGTATTTTGCGTAACCACATTTTATAAGCTAACAAATAAACCCCAGCTCAATATGAGTTGGGGTTTATTGCTATAGAGCTTCATATTTAGTTGGATTACCAAATAACAATCTTAGTTCCATAAGGAATGTTGTCATAAACCCACTTAGCGTTTTCTGTTGCAAGACGTACGCAACCGTGGGAACCGTTGTATCCAAGCCTACCATCACGGACGGTATAACCGTCGGAGTTATAGAGAATGGAGTGAATAAGATACTCACCAGAAATGGTCGTGTAATACCAGCATCTAAAGCCAGAGCCAAAGTAGAGACCCTTGTTACCTACGGTAAATTGACCATGAGGAGTCCACATGCCTGGTGCTCCTGTAGTGCACTGCCATTCGTACCAAACAACCCAGTTGCCGTGCGAGCCCCTATATACAGCAAAGCGATTGCCGGTAGTATCAATCTGGATGAGCCAGTTAGTAGCACTGTAATAGTTCTGCGCATAACGATACATGTCGGGGTAGTAGCAAGGCTGCTCCTCCATGGCGCCATCAGCAGCTGACCAATACAGTTTTCCACCCCAGGATACATAACCAGTTTGCATGGAACCATTATTACTGAGATAGTAGTCCTTGCCGTTATCTTTAATCCATCCGGTTTTCATCTTGCCGTCAGAATCAAGGAAGTACCAACTGCCCTTTGAATTAATCCAACCAGTTTGTTTTTCTCCATTGGAACTAAAATAGTACCAAGTTCCGTGAATATTAAGCCATCCATCTGCTGGTGCACCATTAGAAAGATAGTAAAAATCTTTATTGTTTTCTTTTATCCAACCTGTCTTAATTTTATGGTCAGCTCCAACATTAATGGTCAATCCTGGAAGATGTACCGTTCCTGTTGGCTGTGAACCGTCATCTGTAGAGAAGACTCCTTCGGGAGAAATGAATCCAGTCAGTACTCCATCTGGACCTGCCCAACGTTTTACGCCATTTGAAAGAGTAACCCATTCATTTTTTGCTAGACCATAGCTTTTATCAAAGTAGTAGTTCTTTCCATCAATAGAATGTTCACCAACATAAGCAGCGTGATCAATTGAGCTTGGATTAAAATACCAGGTCTTATTGCCAGGAGTAGTAAACCATCCAGAGACAAGCGCGCCGCTAGATTGAGCCCAGGACAAATTTCCGTCTGGTAGGGACACCCAATTACTTGAAGTCATACCAGCATTTTCATCAACGTAATATGAACCGCTAGGAAGTTGGAAAAGTCCAGTTTTCATGCGATGAATTGAGTCTTCTGGATCAAAGTAAAACCATTTACCATTTGGGAAATGTTTCCAACCTGAATAGAATGAGCCATAAGAATCTACCCAAGACCATGAACCATCATCATTGTGAATCCAACTATTTCTAAGGATTCCATAGTTTTCATCGAAATGATAATATGTGCCGTCAATTTCGACGTTGCCAATAAGCGCTGGATGCTGTGGAACAGATGGATCAAAGTACCAAGTTCTACCATTTGGTGTGTTAAACCAACCAGAGGCAAGAGCGCCATTTTTTTGAGCCCAAGCCCACTCACGAGTTGGTAGTTGAATCCAACTGTTAGAAATCATACCTGCATATTCATCAATGTAATATGAGGTACCAGAAACCTGAATTGTTCCAATTAACATACGATGACGAGGTTCTTCTGGATCAAAATAGAACCACTTGCCGTTAGGCATATGCTTCCATCCAGAATAGTAAGTACCATCTTCAGTTGCCCATGACCAAGAACTTGCTGAACGATATACCCATCCATTTGTTACAAGTCCGTTTGTTGAATCAAAGTAGTAAAACTTACCATCAATTTCAACTTCACCGAAGATTGCCTTATGCTGCGGGTCAGTTGGATCAAAATACCAAGTTTTTCCATTAGGTGTTGTGTACAAACCCTTGACTGCATTACCAGCAGCGTCTACATAGTGCCAACCAGAATCATCTTTGATCCACTGGCTTGTGACAAGTGTTCCATCTTCTCTGTAATAGTGGAATTGGCCGTTTTCTTGTCTCCATCCAGAAGACTGAGGGGTTGGCGAAGTATTCTCTTTTGGAACAGCGGGTGTCTGGTTTGTTGTTGGAGTTGTTGTTGGCGCTGCAGGTGAGGTAGGCTGAGAGTTTTCAGGCGCTGTAGGAGAAGTATTTTCAGATGTTGCAGTAGTTTCAGTTGTTACAGCAGGAGCATTTACTGCGGATGTATCAGTAGTCTCTGCAAGAGCAGGAGCAGCGTGGAGTCCGCAAAGTAGAGCTGCACTCAACGAAGCAACCGCAATAAGCTTTTGTGTAGAAGGTCTGTAGGAAAAACGCATCTTCTTCTCCATTGTTTTAACTCCAATAAATCCAGGTAATAAAGAGCAGTTCAAACTGATTTAGCGCTTGTATTCAGTAAGTACGCCGTCTGGTCCAGCCCAGCGTCTTACGCCATCGGAACGGGTAATCCATTGATTGCGAGCAAGACCATAACTTTCATCAAAGTAATAGTCTTTACCGTCAATGGTGTGTTCTCCAGTATAAGCAGGATGGCTTGGCTTTGCTGGGTCAAAATACCAAGTTTTTCCATTTGGTGTGGTATACCAACCAGAAGCAAATGCGCCACTTGACTGTGCCCAAGCCCAACCGCCTTCTGGGAGCTGTACCCAACTGTTAGCGGTCATACCAGCGGATTCGTCAATGTAGTAAGTTCCGCTAGGAATTTGAATGACACCTACAAGCATACGGTGATAAGGGTCTTTTGGATCAAAGTAGAACCACTTGCCATTAGGCATATGCTTCCAACCTGATTGAAGCGCCCCACTCTCTCCAGCCCAAGACCAAGAACCATCAGTTCTATGAACCCATCCATTTTTCAGAAGACCATAGCCTGAATCAAAATAATATGATTGACCGTTAATTTCAGTCTCACCAATTATTGCAGGATGCTGTGGATCTGATGGATCAAAATACCAAGTTTTGCCATTTGGCGTGGTGTACCAACCAGAAGCAAATGCACCACTTGACTGTGCCCAAGCCCAACCGCCATTAGGGAGCTGCACCCAATCGTTAGCGGTCATTCCATTATTTACGTCAACGTAATAAGTTCCGCTAGAAATAGTGAAGACACCTTTCTTAAGTAAAGGAAATTCTCCATTTTCATCAAAATAGAACCACTTACCATTTGGCATGTGTTTCCAGCCAGAATAAACAGAGCCAACTGTTTCAATCCAAGCCCATTCACCATCATCCTCAATCCAACCATGGGTAACAAGGCCATTACTGTGATCAAAGAAATAATATTTACCATCAATATCTATTCCGCCCATTACTACTGTATTGTAATGTTCTGGGTCGGCATACCAAGTTTTGCCATCTGGAGTTTTAAACCAGCCAGAGATAGCAGCGCCATCTGGACCAGCCCAATACCAAGCTTCTACACCATGGCCCAAATTTACCCAAGAATTTCGTAAAAGTCCTGTCGAAGTATCAAAGAAGTACAGCTTTCCATCGACCGGAACTGATTTAGCAATAACCGGAACACCCGAACCAATTTCACTAGTTAAATACCAGGTTTTACCATTAGGAGCAGTAAACCATCCTTCAGTAAAACGACCATCAGCGCCTGCCCAGCTCCAACCCTTATCTGTTTTAACCCAATTGTTTTTTATCAAGCCGTTATCTTTATCTACGTAGTAGTAAGTGTAGTGATAATTAGGAGTATTTTTATTTTCGAGAATATAAAATAAGCCATATCTAGCGTGCGGTAGCCATGTCTCTGGCTCAAAATACCAGGTTTTGCCATCAGGTGTAGTATAGAAACCAGATGCTGCTGCACCTGTTTCATCTACATAGTATTGATGACTGTCATAAGTAATCCACTGACTTTTTAGAATAGTTCCATCTTCAGTATAAAAATATACCTTTCCATCAACTTTTTTCCACTTTGGATAATAGGATTTAGAAGTTGATTCAGGAGCACTTACTGTGGAAGTATCAGTAGTCTCTGCAAGAGCAGGAGCAGCGTGGAGTCCGCAAAGTAGAGCTGCACTCAACGAAGCAACTGCAATAAGCTTTTGCATTGAAGGCCTGCTGGACAAACATGTCTTCTTTTTCATTTGCATATCCTTTTTTGAAGGGATAACTTTCTATATAAATAATAGTTTGATATGTCTGTTATTGTTCCCGTAAATTAATCCTATACAAATTCTCTATCTTCTATGAAAAAATGCTCAACTAATGAGATAAAAAACGTTTAATAGCAGATATATCCATAAATAAATGCTGGAAAACAGCTTGATTACCTGTGGCTCTTCCGGTAGATGGTGTGAAAATCTCCATGAGTGGTTTCTCGCCACATAAGTTGTTGATTAAGGTTATTATATTCCACGTGGCGAAACGTCACGGTATCGCGCTCCACAGGCGCAGTTTTGCCCTGCGGGGCTAAGAAAGAAAGGCACGAAATGGCTCAGGGTACTGTAAAGTGGTTTAATCCAGACAAGGGTTACGGCTTCATCTCTCGTGAGGATGGCGACGATCTGTTCGTACACTTCTCCGAGATTCAGATGGACGGTTTCAAGACTCTCGATGAGGGTCAGCCTGTCGAGTTTGAGATTACCACCGGCCAGAACGGTAAGCTCCAGGCTTCTAGCGTCCACAAGATCTAGTACTTGCGAACACTACCATCAAAAGGAGACCTTCGGGTCTCCTTTTTTGTTACATCGTTATTTTTACAGTTACAGTAACCAAGAGCTTTAATACCAGTGCTTGATGGTAAGGTCGGCAAGTTCAGAGAGTTTCTCGATATCTTGATGCACATCATCACAATTAACAGCACAGGTGATAAGGCCAACAGAATTTCCTGTCTGAAGAGCCAGTGGGATGTCTTCAAACAGAATTGTTTTCTCGGCTGGAGTATTAAGGCGTTTAAGCGCCTCAAGATACAGATGAGGCTCATCTTTTGCAGATCCAACATCTGCTGCAAACACCTGAGTATCAAACAGAGTGGATAGATGTAAACGAGGCTCAAGAAGAGCAAGAAGCTCTGGCTCGTTGACAGTTGCTAATGCAGTAGGGATGTCTTTTTCTTGTAACTTGCCAATAAAATCAACAACACCAGGTCGAAGCTGCACGGAGTTTACAAAGAAGCTTTTACTGAGTTCTTTCCACTCGGCGACAATCTTTTCTGGATCTTCCTTTAGCCCATAGGTGGCAATTGCCCATTCGGCTCCCCTTTCAAATCCAAGAGGGGAGAGAATCTTGCCAATTTCTGGAGTGTAAGGGATTCCTCGCGACTCAAAAAACTCCTGGTCAACAAGCTTCCAAATATGGTGTGTATGAGCAATAGTGCCATCAAAATCAAAGATTGCTGCTTCAAAATCTGTTGCAAGAATATCTTCAAGTGTCGAGAAAATCACAGAGTTCCAATCAAGTTGCGGTGAGCTTGTGTTTTTTATTGTTGACGTGCCAGTCTAGTGTAAACTTTTAACAAGTATGAAGAGGAGTAAACCAATACTTTTCGGAGGACCGCATGAAACGCAGCTTATTTAATACTCGCGGTAAATTGCTTGCTGTTTTGTTCTTTGTTGTCATGGCACTGTTTGCAACAACAGTTCAAAGCGCATATGCAACTACCTACACCACAATGGATGCCCAAGGAAACATTATCCAGAGTGAATCACTAAAAGATGCCGTAGCACTTGCTCGTGCAACTGGCAGACCTATTGCGCTTGACCCAGGTCACAGTGATGGCCTTGAAGGCAGAGATCCAGGTGCTACCTACTTTGGACTCAAAGAGGGAGATCTGGCTTGGGCAACTGCCATGTACGCCAAGAAGTATCTGGAAAAATGGGGTGTACAGGTTGTTGTTGTTCGTGGAGAACACGAGGATCCATCGATCAAGACGCGCGTACAGCGTGCTGTTGACGCAAACGCTTGTGCCATCATCTCGCTTCACTACAATGCCGGCCCTGCATCTGCAACGGGCTCAGAGGTACTTGTTCCTCATAAGGTAAGCTACAACTATGATCTTTATCTCTCCGGTCAAATTTTTGCCGGCAAGGTTAACTATTACCTCAGAAATAAAGTTGGTATTGTTACCCGCGGTGACGGCGCAACAGAACGTGGCTACAACGACCAATACGGAACAGACTATTACGAGAATGGCGATGAGTCCGATTATTACGGTATTGTCCGCTATGCTCGTCAAAAGGGAATTCTTGGCGTAATTATTGAGCATCAATTCATCTCTAATCCAGCACATGCTGCTGAGTTTAAAGACCTTGGCGATAATTCCAAGGTTGACTACATTGGCTGGGCAGATGCATGGGCAATTTGGGAAATGTACAGCTCTGATACCTGGTGGAGCATGAGTAGTGTTTCAGTAGCTCAAAAGGATAACGATGTCACTTTAAAACCAGTTCTTACTGGCGTAGTTACTGACGCAACATTTACTTATAGCTATGTTGGTCCAGACGGAACAAAGGTAACGGTTGCATCTAATACAACGGCAACTTCGTCTACCTTTACGCTTCCTGCTAGCGGCCGTTACACCCTGTATATCACAGCAAGATCTTCTGACGGTCAAGAAGTAACCCGACAGACAAACTATGACGCTAAGATTAAAGAATCCTATGGCTGGCGCAGAGCTGCTGAAGGATGGATGTATTCCGACGACAACGGTACTGCTTACGTAAGCAGATGGCTTAAAGACGATGACGGCTGGCATTATTTTGATGCTAGGGGAATTGCTGTTTCTGGCTGGTTTACTACGCCAAATGGTAAAGTTTGGTACTTTGACGCAGCTGCATCTCATAACGCTGCCGCTCTTGGTCAGAGGACCATTTCAGGTAAGTCTTATTACTTTGATGAAGTGAATGGCCTTGTAAAGAATAATTGGATTCACTGGCCTGACGATTCTTGGTCATGGGCAACAGAAGATGGTTCATTGCAAGCCGGTTGGAAACGTATGCCTAACGGCAAATGGTTCTACTTTGATAGTAATAACAACTATCGCGCTACCTTTGGTTTGATGTCCGATGGCTATCAGAAGTACTACATTGATGTTACTCATGGTCTTCTTTATGGCGGCTGGATTAGCCTTGCTGATGGTAATTGGGCATGGGCAAATTCAGATGGCTCTCTTTATGCTGGCTGGAAGTATATGCCTAACGGTAAGTGGTTCTACTTTGATGAGAATGCAACTTACCCACTTATGAAGACCGGCGTTTTTTCGACTTCTAGTGGCTCGTATTATGTCGACGTAAACAATGGCATGACCTCTAATGGTTGGATTGCGTTGCCTAACAATATTTGGGCTTGGGCTCAATCAAGCGGTGCTTTGGCATCTGGTTGGTTTAATACTCCAAATGGAAAGACCTGGTATTTTGATCCAACTACTACTGAGCACGGCGCCCTCTTTGGTCTGCAATCAATCAATGGTTCATATTATTACTTTGACGAGAATAATGGCCTGCTCCGTAACCAAGACATCACGCTTTCAGATGGTCGTGTTGTACACGCAGATACATATGGTGTTCTCAACATTAAGCCTACTGATACCAATAACGGTAGAGGTGGAAACGTTGACAGCGATAACGGTGGAGATAATAGAGACGCTAACAACACCCCTACTGATAACGATTCTCCAATTGAGCCAACTCGCGGTAATTTCTCTGATCGCACCAGCGTTCTTGGAGCACCTCTTGTCACGAAAGAGGACCTCCAGCGAGATTTCAACAAGCGCGTAGGTTCTGCTTATCCAGCTGTCTATGCCGAGAAGGGCGCTGCAACAGGAACTGATTTTGTAAACCAGCTATGGCAGGCTGCAATTGACGAGGGAGTTCGTCCAGAGCTTCTCTATGCGCAGGTCATGATTGAGACAGGTAACCTTCGCTTTGGTGGCGATGTCCTTCCTGAGCAGTGCAACTTTGGTGGTATGGGTGCAACTGGAGACGGAAAGCGTGGACTCTCATTTGATACCGTTCTTAAGGGACTACGTGCACAGGCTTTGCACCTTCGTGCATACGCAGGCTATGAGCCACTGACCGTTGATCCAAGCGAAGCACAAAAGGTTGACCCACGCTACGGAGCATGGATTCTTGCTAGGAAGGCAAACATTATCCGCAAGCTTGCTGGAACGTGGGCAATGGACAAGAACTATGCTGTAAAGCTTGTTCGCGTAATGAATGAGCTGTAAAAGCCACAGCACATTGTGCAAAAGGAGTTCCGAGAAATCGGAACTCCTTTTTATGCCAATTCTTTGTGAGTTTGAGTTGAGTTATCTTATCTGTCAGGCTCTCCTTCAATGGAGTTGAGCATGTCAAAGTAGACGTCGTCTTTGGTCATAATACCAAGGTTCATCATGAAGTTCTTAGCCACACTAAAAAGCTCTGCATCAAGCGAGGCTCGCGTACCATCCAAGAAAATAGTAGAGACTTCATCTGTTGGAGCAATAGGAATTTGATTTTCTATGAGCGTGGCGTAAATCTCATCATCGTTCATATCTTCGCAGCTAAACTCAGGCTCACTTTGCGCGAGAATTGCTGTCTCGGTACCAATAATAAATGTAGCTCCTGGTAAGAACTTAAGAGCAAACTGATAACAGGCTTGAGCGGCTTTCAGATGTCGCAAACGCCACTGGAAGAATGCCATGCGGTAATAGCCAAACCCAATACTCTCGGGGTCATGGGCAAGCAGCAGGAGCTTCTTGAGCTCATCTGCCGCTGCAGTAATGTCCAGCGACTCTTCAAGACAGTGGGAGAGGTGTAGCCTTGCACTCATGCTAAGAGGAGCAATCTCAACAGCCCTTCTCGCGTGCTGAAGAGCACTTTGAGTTTGCCCCTGGAGCGTCTGAGCAATAGATATCAGAAGATGTGCTTCAAAGTAAGACATAGGAGCTAGACGAGTGTTTTTCTCGGGATTAGAGAGAATTCTGTTGTAGAGCACTCGATCGACGTAGTTCATAAATACGCGCCACTGAGTGGTGGTTGTATCTGTGTAGGTGTTATTGCCATCAACGGAGTCCAGCGCTTCACGTAGGAGCAGTTCTGCGTCTTGATAGTTTTTCTCGCTAATAAGACGCTGGGCCTTGGTGACCGCCAAGGAAAGAACGCCTCCGTCAACAAATTCTTCTGAAATAGCCTCAAAGTCATCTTCTGCAAGCGTGCCCTTAATAAAGCGAGAAACCACGCGTTCTCCTGCAGCTCGCACCGTAGGATCGGTGGAGTTTGCGGTATACGACAAGATAGTGCGGACGTTTTCTTCTGTAGAAGAAGAGAGGTTGCGCAAAATTTTGGTGATAATTTCTTCTCGCGCCTGACCTTCATCAATAGAAAGCCCCGACACTTCATCGGTGCCTAGTGCGTGAGCTGCGACGCTATCAAGGCGTTTTTGAGACGATTCAACAAAATCGTATCTACTGGGTGGACAGAAAATCTCATCATCTAAGGTAAAGAGTGGATGAACCGCATGAAGAATGCCATCTGCCTCGTCGATTTGCGCGTTCCAGAGCTGATAGACAGAAAGCGGATTAGTCTCTTCTGTAATGTTTGTATCTTCAAATTGCTTGCGAGTAATGTGGAACGAGAAAAGACAGGCATGCAGCTTGTTTGTATTGCATATGCCAGAGAGCCATACCTCGTTAATCCTCTTCGAGCTTCTAAAAGCACTTGCGGTGATGAGCATACCAAGGTGTAAGTTGTAAGCGGTTGCCGCACGGCTGAGGTCATCAAAGGTTGCTTCTTTGATACTTCCATCTGCGCCAAGAAAGCTTCTTGGGAACTGCTCTGGAAGGGCCAGGTGTACCCTAAAGGCGGCAATTCCCTTGTGTACGTTGGTCCTAAACTCAGTGACAAGACGCTGAGATAGACGCAGGCTTTCAATGTGTAGAGAGATGGCTTTGCGGACAACCCACTCGCCGTCTTCTTGGGTGCTTTGAGTAGTGGCACAACGGGGGCGAGATTGCTTCATCATGGTAGAGACAATCTTTTGCTCAAAAGCAAGTAAGTCAAGTTCAGATGCCATATTTGCATCAAGAAAGTATCGCTCTGCAAAGAGGGCAGTGTTCAGTGCGCTCTCAATAGTAAGGAGCTGAATCTTCTGTTCATAGGAAAGTGTTTTTTGATTAGCGCGCAGATAAAAGAGGCCATTGGTACGCAGGCGCACCACGCGGCAGGGGATAGTAATGTCTTGCGCATCGAGAACACCAGCATCTTTTAGTCTTTGGGCCAGATGTAGTTCAAAATCACTAGGCGGGATGGCAACAGAACCACCTTTTCGGTGAGAATCTTTTTCACGCAAAAAAGCCGTAGTTACAAAATGTTTTAACACTTCAAGAGGAGTAGTGGATTCCGTAAGCGTAAGAGAAAGTGCTTCAATGTTGAGCTTTGTATGCCAACCAGTCTGATCAATAGAACCAACATGTTGATTATTTTGGGCAGCGTCTAGAGACTCATCAGGCAGAACGTCTGTATTGACGAGAGACGGATAGAGTTTTCCAAGCCTGTTTCTTCCAGGTTGCTTGGCTTCTGGATTATTTTCCTGACGAGTCATCATACACCTCCCAGGTTAGGCATACTGATTCATCTATAGTTAACTATATACCTTTGCTGTTGTACGACATTTCAGCTGTCAATAGTTAATTCGGCAGGCGAGAAGAAAATGTCATTGACTGGTTAGTTTTTGCGCCATGAACGGTATACTCACATACGTAGATGATTGGATTGACATGGCAATAATGCAAAACGCAACTGATACAAATAAATCGCTGGTAGCTTCTGATGTAGTTTCAGATCTGCAGAATCGCTCGCTTATTATTTTTGATTTTGATGGGACTATGGCAGACACGTTGCCCACCATTGTTTCTACCGCAAAGATGGCAATGACAGACTGCGGCCACACAGACTTTATAGAATCAGACCTTAAAAAGCTTGTAGGACCGCCGTTTCCTTATGCGTTTGAGCTAGTCTTTGGCTTAAGCCATGAGGACGCTGCTGCGGTTACTAAGCGTTATCGAGAGCTTTATGTAACTACAGGAAAATGGCCACTCTTTGAGGGTATGAGAGACCTCATTGATGACCTTCATGCCGCCGGTAAAAAGGTTGCCGTAGCAAGCTCAAAGAATCAGCCCATGCTAGAGATGGGGCTTAGGGACAACAACCTTATTGGTGTTCTTGATGCCTATGCTGGAAGAATAGATGAGGCAGCAACTGATAAAATCACTGCTATTGCTCACGTTATGCGCCAGCTTGGCTTTGATGCTTCTGAAAGTGTTATGGTAGGGGACCGCCGTTTTGATATGGAAGCAGCATTCCCAAATAAGATTCCGTGTATTGGCGTTTTGTATGGAAAAACGACCAACAAACAGGAGCTTATTGATGCGGGAGCGGTTGCAATTGTAGACACGGTAGAAGATCTACATCACGTTCTTCTCGCCTAAGAACCGTTACATACACAAAAAACGCCTTGTCGCTAAGATGACAAGGCGTTTTTTGTTACATAAGCCTGCTGTTACTCAAGCTCAAAAGCTCCTGTGTAGAGCTGGTAGTACGTTCCTCGCTTGGCGAGAAGTTCGTCGTGTGTACCGCGCTCAATAATGCGACCGTGGTCAAGTACGACAATAACATCTGCGTTTCTAACCGTAGAAAGACGGTGAGCAATAACAAAGGTGGTGCGGTCGTACATCAGAGCGTCCATACCACGCTGGACAATTGCTTCAGTACGTGTGTCAATGCTGGAGGTAGCCTCGTCCAGAATCATGACTGGTGGATCTGCGACTGCTGCGCGAGCAATGGAGATGAGCTGGCGCTGTCCTTGGGAGAGGGCGCTACCGTTGTCCTTGAGCATGGTGTGGTAACCCTCTGGAAGACGTTTGATAAAGTCATCGGCACCAGCAAGTTTTGCGGCCTTTACGCAGTCCTCATCAGTAGCATCAAGACGCCCGTAGCGGATGTTATCCAAGACGGTACCTGTAAAGAGGTTGACGTCTTGCAGAACAATACCGAGAGCACGACGAAGAGCGCTCTTCCTAATCTTGTTAATGTTGATGCCATCGTAGCGAATTTTGCCGTCTTCGATGTCGTAGAAGCGGTTGAGCAGGTTAGTAATGGTTGTTTTACCAGCGCCTGTTGCGCCAACAAATGCAACCTTCTGACCAGGTTTTGCATAAAGAGAAATATCATGCAACACGGTGTGGTCAGGCTCGTAGCCAAAGTCAACATCAAAGAGGCGAACGTCTCCCTTAACAGGGGTGTAAGTAACCGTGCCGTCACTGTGTGGATACTTCCAAGCCCAGTAACCGGTGCGGTACTCAGCTTCCTGAACTTTACCGTCAATGGTTTCTGCGTTGACTAAAGTAACGTAACCTTCTTCAGTCTCTGCTGGTTCATCAAGTAGCTCAAAAACTCGATTAGCACCAGCGATGCCCATAACAACAGAGTTAATCTGACTAGAAATCTGGTTAATCTGGGCGGAGAACTGACGTGTCATGTTGAGGAAGGGGACAGCTACAGCAATGGTGAAAGGCAGTCCAGACAAAGAAACGTTTTGAATGTTCAGAGTAATAAACACACCAGAAACTACAGCAACTACAACGTACATAATGTTGCCCAGATTGTTGAGGATAGGCATAAGCGTGTTGGCATAAAGGTTTGCATTTCTTGCAACAACCATCAGCTCATCGTTGATTTTGTCAAATGATTCAATAGTTTCTGCCTCATGACTAAAGACCTTAACGACCTTCTCGCCATTCATCATTTCCTGAATGTGTCCCTCTACATCTGCGGTGGTTTTCTGAGTCTTAACAAAGTTCTTTGCGGACTTACCACCAAGGTTTTTAGTAGCAAGGCCCATCAAAGAGAAGCCAAACAGAACAACCATGGCCATAAGTGCGCTGTAGTAAAACATGATGAATATAACTGCGATGATAACCACAGAGGTAAAAAGGAGGTTTGGAAGACTGGTACCAATCATCTGGCGCATTGCGTCAATATCATTGGTGTAATAGCTCATGATGTCGCCATTGAGGTGCGTATCAAAGTACCTAATAGGCAAGTCTTGCATGTGCGAGAACATCTTTGAACGCCATTTTTGCAGAGCTCCCTGGGTGACAATAGCCATACCCTGGGTAGAGATGATATTCGCAAGAAGTCCAATGACGTAGAAGGTGGCGAGAAGAGCCACGTTCTGGAAGACTAAGCCTTCAGCAGAATTCCAGTCACCACTATCAATAAAATTGGAGATGATAGACAGGATTCGCTCCAAGAAGACACTTGGGAGCGACTGCATAATTGCTTGGATAACAGCACCAAGGAGTGCTACAGGGAGAAGGACAGGATAGAACTCCCAGAGCATTTTAATGGTTCGAGTAAGAATTTTTCCCACGGGAAGCTTTGGTCTTGTACCGTTTGTTTCTGTTGTCCTACTCATGAGAAGTCACCTCACCTTCCTGAGACTGATTTTCATCAACACTTTGCTTGTTCTGTGAGAAGTACACCTCACGGTAGATTGGGTTATCTTTCAGGAGTTCTTTGTGCGTACCAATTGCGTTAATGCGACCGTTGTCCAGAACAATAATCTTGTCAGATTCTTCGATACTGGAAGTACGCTGAGCAATGATGATCTTGGTGGTATCAGGCAAGAAATCTTTAAGACCAGAGCGAATTAAAGAATCTGTCTTTGTATCAACAGCACTGGTAGAGTCATCAAGAATAAGTACTTTTGGGCGTCTAAGCAGTGCGCGCGCAATACAGAGTCTTTGCTTCTGACCACCAGAAACGTTATTGCCGCCCTGCTCGATATGAGTCTCATATTTATCAGGGAAGGTTTGAACAAAGCTATCAGCCTGAGCAAGACGAGCTGCCTCAAGAATCTCTTCATCGGTAGCGTGAGGGTTACCCCACAGGAGATTCTCTTTGATGGTGCCGCTAAAGAGAACGTTTTTCTGAAGAACCATGGCAACAGCACCACGAAGAGTGTCAATGTCATAGTCTTTGACATTGTGTCCACCAACAGAAACGCTACCAGCGGTTACATCGTATAGGCGAGGAATGAGCTGCACCAGCGTGGACTTTGCAGAACCGGTACCACCGATGATACCGATGACCTCACCAGAGTTGATGTGAAGATCTACACCAGACAGGGCTTCTCGACCCTCTGGACCGGAATAGGAGAATCCAACGTTCTCAAAATCAATGGATCCGTCTGTAACCTCAGTCAAAGGATTTTCTGGGTTGTTAATAGTGGAAGTTGCAAGAAGTACCTCACAGATGCGGCGAGCACCTTCTTCTGCAATGATGATCATGGCAAAGACAAAGGAAAGCATCATGAGTGCCATAAGCATCATAAAGCCATACGTAATAAGCGAAGAAAGCTGTCCAACGCCAAATGCAGTTCCCTGAGAAGAGACAATCAGGTACGAGCCAAAGTACAGAATGAAGACAAACAGCACGTAAATAGTGAAGTTCATAAATGGAGAGTTCAGAGCCATGAGCCTCTCGGCTGCTGTAAAATCTTCGCGCAGTTCTTCTGAAGCCTTATCAAATTTCTGACGCTCGAAGTTTTCATTTACAAATGACTTAACAACGCGGATACCAGCCAAGTTTTCTTCAGCGGATTCATTGAGTGCGTCGTACCTCTTAAATACCTTTTTAAAAATAGGAATGACTCTAGAAATAATGAAGTAGAGACCAATTCCTAGAAGAGGCATGACGGCAACAAAAATAATGGCAAGCCAGCCGCCCATGATAAAGCCAGCAATAAACGCTGCAATAAACATAAACGGAGCACGAACGGCCAGGCGGATGAGCATCATAAATGCCATTTGTACGTTAGAAATATCCGTAGTAAGGCGTGTTACTAACGATGACGAAGAGAACGCATCAATAGTGGTAAACGAGAAATTTTGGATATTACGGAACATATCACGACGAAGATTGCGTGCAAAGCCCGTGGATGCTTTGGCAACAGAAATACCGGATAGTGTTCCAAACAGCAGCGATAGCATTGCCATAACAGCAAGAACAGCTCCAGACTGAATGACAGCGTTTAGTTCTGCCCCCGTACGAAGCGTATCAACAAGATTGGCTGTTCTAAAAGGAATGAGGATTTCTAAGATGGTCTCAATTAACACAAAGAGAGGAGTGAGAATAGTGTCTCTTTTGAACTCACCGATACTCTTTGAAAGCACTAAAGCAATCTCTTTAATGGAAAGATTGCTGACATCTACAATACCTGTCAGAGCAGAGGGAACCATAGCAGTTTCTGCTTCAGTTGATTCAATTATGTTTTCAAGTTCTTCAGTTGAAGTTACTTCTTCTGACATGCTGTTTCTCCCTTCTCGTCTCTGTTAATTGTGTCCCAATGTTCAACTAAACGATCTAGATATGCGCAGAATGTAACTTTTTCTTCATCAGAAAGAACAGACAATGCGCGCGCTTCAAATGACTCGATGGCCTCTTGAGCTTCTTTTGCTTGTTTTTGACCTTCTTTTGTCAAAGAAAGAAGTGTCTGCCTGCGGTCTTTGTCTACACGAGTACGTTCAACAAGACCTTTTGCTTCAAGTTTGCTCACCATTTCTGAAAGAGATGCAGAGGTATTCTTTGTCTTGGCGAGAAGATCTTTTTGTGTCATATCTCCATCACGATAGAGCGCAGTCAAAATAAATTGTTGACCGCCACGGCATCCGCGCGTGATGTAAAGATAATGACCTAGATGGCCAAGATTGCGAATAATGCGCATCTCTTGAGTAGGTGAGGTAGGTGCTTGATGCATGAGTACCTCCCATAACAGAAATAATTCTTGTAAGGTATTTTACTCAAAATTTCTGAGATATCAAGGTACTTAACAATTAAGTACCTAAGTTTTATTTTCTTGAAACAAAAGCAGGTAAATCAGGTTAGAGTTCCAGCTCTGTTCTTAAAGATAGGCAAAATTTGCAAAAATTCTTCTCACCACTGCACCCGGAGATACCTTGGGAACATTGTGAGGACATCCTGGAATGAAGAGAAGTCGAGCGGTAGGGATTGCCTCAGCAATACGGCGAGTTTCCTCTGGATAAATCTCATCGTATTCACCTGCCATGACAACAACAGGAACGGAGATGTGTTCAAGGGACGCGGGATCAATATGTGGGTTGTCTACCATGAGCTCAAGATGTTCTGCAATGCGCGCCGCTTCAGCAGGTGAGGGAACAGGATAGCCATCTTCTAGAACAGCACCTTCCCAGCCTTCAACTGCCCAACGTTTATTGCCCTCGATACTTTCATAGAGCCAGGTCATATCACCCAGAGTATCAGGCTCAAGATTTGCTCCGATAGATACAAGAGAAGCAACTACGTCTGGATAGTCACGTGCCAGAAGAAGACCAAGAATAGCTCCGTCAGAAAAGCCCACAATATGAGCAGATGAAACACCAAGCTGCTTCAGGACAACATACGCATCTTCTGCCATCTGCTCGTAGGTAAAGGTGGCCGTTCCTCTAGTACTTAGCCCCTGATCTCTTGAATCAATACCAATTGCGATGTAGCCGCGGCTGCATACTTCGTCAATGATGGTGCCAAAGATGCCGTGCTCTTCTCCATTTCCGTGGAGAAAAACAATGGGAGTTGCAAAGGTATCGTCGGGAACAAATGCTAAATAATCCGCAGTTGAAGCGAGGTCTTCACAGGGTTTCTCGCCATCAGAGGTGTGGGGAGTGTAGACAAACGTTGCAATTTCTGCGCCGTCATCAAGCAACACCCGAAGATGGCTCTTCAGGTGTGCTGTTGGCTTGCTATAAGGTTTTGGGCGGTAGACGGGTGGAAACTCAACCACGTATGCTCCTAGCTGCGTGTTTTAGTTCTTCTGGCTTGGATGTGCTTTGAAGAAGTCAAAGCGAGGAGGGAGCTCTTCAAGCTGGTGCTCCTCTGCGCTCTGGCCAAGCTTTGCTGCAAGCTCTTTTGGACCCATAAAGGCGTTCTCCCAAGAGAAGAACTCCTCATGTGGGAAGTTGAGAGCATCTGCAATGCGCTCGCAGCCTTCCGGAACAGCCGGGTGCATAAGCAGCGTGATGGTCTTGAGTGCATAGAATGCATCAGCAAGTGCCTGGTCGTAGGCCTCGTCATTGCCCTGAGCGGCCTTGGAAGCCTCGCCCCAACGCTTGTTTTCTGTGCGAGCGTACTCATCAACAGCGGCAAGTGCAGAGTGTGCGTCAAAGCCGTATGCAAGCTGCTCGTACTTCAGCAGAACCTCTTGAGCAGCATCGATAACTTCCTGGTGAGGCTCACTGATAGGCAGGTGACCACCACACGCATTGGCCGCACCATACAGGCAGCTACGAGCCATGCGGTTAAAGATGTTAGTGAGAAATGCTGACTCCTTGAGCGCTGGATCAACAACGCGAGGATCATCCTTTACCAGAAGATCTGGCTCGCCGTTTTTGCCCTTCCTGGAAACGGAGGTGTCAAAAGCCTTTGGCGAGAAGGACACGGCGCGCTGATCAAGGCCAAGCGAGAGCCAGTGAGCGCGGAGCTGCTCTGGAGTGTAGGACTCAAGGAGCTCTTCAGCCATTGGAGGCTTGATAGCACCAGAGCTGGAAGCCTTCTTGTTCATGAAGAGAATGTGGTAGTTAGCAACGGGAGTATCGGTGATAAGACCCCAATCAAGTGCATCCCACAGTGGGTTCTGGACAATGCAGTAGAAGAAGATGTTATCCTGACCAATAAACTGGTAGACAGCAGCATCGTCACTGCACCACCAATCGCGCCACTCGTCAGAAGAGTAGCGAGAACTACCGTTGCTAGCGTCTTCAGAAAGAGCAGCACGTGTGAAGGTGATAGGAGCCCAAAGGGACTCAGTCCAAACCCAGATGGTAAGGTCTTTGAGATCTTCAATGTCTGGAGACTTAAGGCCCCAAGAAATATTGCCTGTCATGCGGTAAGGCAGGAGCGTCTTGCTTGTTCTAAAGCGAATTCCAGCCTCTTTGAGTTTCTCGCGAGCTTCATCTCTATCTTGCCAGTTTTCAAAAACAACAGAGAAGGAAGATGCATTGCCTTCTGGCTCAATAACGCTATGAGCTGGGAGAGAAGAGGAAACGCCGTCAAAGTCTTGGCGGTAAGAGTTTTGGATATAGATAATAGGCTCGGTCAGAGTCTCTTGAACGGTAGAAGTAACAACAGAGCGAATCTGTGGGTTGTTCTTCCACTTCTCTACAAGATTGTTTAAGAACTCTTTATATTGTGGCAGGTCAAAGTACCAGCTTGGTGCAGGGCGAAGCTCTGGTGTGGTGCCGGTGAGCTGTGAAACAGGAGCAATGAGCTCTTCTGGGTTGAACTGATGGCCCAGGTCACATTCTTCTGCATAAGCCTTCTCTGACTTACAACCCTTGATAGGGCAGCGTCCATTGACCTGGCGGCCGTTAAGGAATGTTTGAGCCTCGGTATCATAAAACTGTTTAGTTGAGAGCTTGGAGAGTTTACCGCGCTCGTAGAGGCGGTGCATGATGCTGTCAGCCATCTCTTCGTGGATCTTTGCGGCGGGTTCTAGCGCGGAACCGCCGTAGAAATCAAGCGAGATATTGTAGGCGTTAAGAGCGCTTTTCTGCAGGTTGTGATTATGATTAACGTAATCAAGGATGGTACCCTCGTAGCCCTCTTCTTCAACCTTTTTGCGATAGCCCTCTGCAATAGGAGAGCCATAGCAATCAGTTCCCGAGATAAACAAAACGTTTTTCTGGCCAATTCGATCTCTTAAGAAACGAGCAAAGAAATCTGCTGGGACAAAGACGCCCGCAATATGTCCAAAGTGGAGATTCTTGTTACCGTAGGGCATACCACCGGTAATGACAGCGCGCTTAGGAAAATGAGGGCGGTTGTTCATGTCGTAGCTTTCGGCCATGGATACCTCGCAGTTGGAATTAGTAGATTACGCAAATTATCTTCTTATTCTAATCTTTTTTGATTCACTACACGAATAGATTCAGAAGTCGATACTATAGTGAGTAGAAATTATGTAAGGAGAGTTTGTGGGAAGAAAAAAGCCAAAGACAAGCCTTGAGTTTGTCCTAAAGGATCCACCAAAGTCTGTGGTGACGCCCTTCCTTGTGGCTGACCTTGCGCTTTTACTCATGTTTGTGTGTCATATTCCACTGATGGTTATGGGAGAGCTCCCACCCAATGACATCCTTCCAGCCGTGTTGGGTCTTCTAGGAAGCATGTTGGCAGGCGGCTTGATTCTTGTGTGGATTACCCGCGTCAATAAGCGAGATTTTAGGTCTTTGGGTCTTCGAGTAAGCTCCTGGCCAGGATTTATGCGCGGAGTTACCTTTGGCTTTTTGATGGTGCTGTTTACCTTTGGCTCTATCATGCTCATTGAAGGCTTTGACTTTAACTTCAACGCTTCCTATAACATTTTTGCTGCTCTCTTCTTACTTGTGGCAACCCTTATTGAGTCCGCAGCAGAAGAAATCTTGTTTAGAGGTTACCTACAAACTGGTGTTGCAGCAAAGAGTTCTTTCCCTGTAGCGCTTGTGCTTCAAGCAGTACTCTTTACCGCAACGTATGGACTAACGCCTAACATCTCTATTGCCGCAGCAATCTCAGTCTTTTTGATGGGCATTCTCTATGGCTTGGTGTTTTGGCTTACCGATAATCTGCTCATGACCATTGCTATGCACTTTATCTGGAACTTTGTAACCGGCCCTATTCTGGGCATCTCGGTTACCACCACGCTTCTTCCTACCACGCTCTTAACAGCGTATCCTGCAGCATCTGAGTTTATCTCGGGTGGCGCCTACGGTATCGAAGCAAGCGTTGTTACCATTTTTGTATGCCTTGCTGCCTGCGCTATAGTAGGTTGGAAATGTTATGAGGCACAAGGCGAGAAGAACTAATGGCTTCAAACATGCTTCAGTCAATTGAGACTCTTTCAGTAGAGCCGGGAACACCGCTGCTGCTCCATGCATGCTGTGGTCCATGCTCACTTGAACCTTTAAAACATTTGAGGGAAGAGGGCTTTGAGCCAACCATCTGCTGGACTAATCCTAATATTCAGCCAGTTGAAGAGCACGACAGGCGTCTTCAAACCTTACTTACGTGGGCTCAAGAAGAAGCTCATGTTGAGGTAATTGTGGCAGGAGATCCGCGAGAGCAGTGGGAGCGAGCTGTTGCGCCCCAAGGGTTTGAGCGAGATCGTCGCTGTCGTGCTTGTTACGCAATCCGCTTGGCAGAGAGTTGTCGTGTGGCGGCTGAGCGCGGGTTTGAATACGTTTCTACAACACTGGCTGTCTCGCCCTATCAGCTCTTTGATGCGTGCGAGGATGAGCTGGTGTCCATTGCGCATGCTCATGGACTGACACCTGTATGGAGAGATTTCCGTCCGTTTTACCCAGAGGCTACAAAAGAGTCTCGTGAGCTTGGTATGTATCGACAAAATTATTGCGGTTGCAGATATTCTGCGGCCGAGGCTCAGATAGAGCGTCATGAAGCTCGTGACGCAAGAAAGGCAGCACGTCATGCGAACTGACGATTTTGATTACAACCTTCCAGAAGAACGTATTGCACAAGCTCCTGCTGAGCCAAGAGACTCTTGTAGGCTTTTGGTGCTGCATAGAGAAGATGGCTGCATAGAGCATAAGCGCTTCACTGATATTGTGGAGTATCTTGAGCCGGGCGATTTGGTTGTAGTTAATCAGACGCGCGTTATGCCAGCTCGCCTTGTAGGTAAAAAGCAAAATACGGGCGGCGTCTCAGAAACGCTGCTTTTAAAACGTCGAGAAGACATTGATGCTTTGGGTAGTGTATGGGAGTGTCTGGTAAACCCTGGTAAGCGCCTTAAGCCTGGCGCAGTAATTGAATACCGTGCAGGTGGCTTGCATGCTCCTGACTCAGCTCCTGTTGTGTTGACGGGCACCATTGTGGATTTTGTTGACGACAACAGGGGAGGTCGTCTGGTGCGTTTTGAAGCACAGGGAGACCGTACTCTTGACGAGGCTATTCATGAGGCAGGACACGTTCCGCTGCCCCCGTATATTACGCAGTACGAGGGAGACCCAGAGAAATATCAGACGGTCTATGCTATGCAGGACGAGCATTCTGCTGCAGCTCCTACCGCGGGTCTTCACTTTACTCCTGAGCTCATTGAAACCATCAAAGCAAAGGGTGTTCAGTGGGCATCTGTTGAGCTAGAGGTGGGTATTGATACCTTCAGGTTGGTAACAGAGGATGACCCTACTAAGCACGTCATTCATACCGAGCGCTACCACGTAGCTCCAGAAGTTGTAGAAGCAGTAAAGGCTAC
>JABZHC010000059.1 GCA_015259035.1 Atopobium sp. | reverse complement strand
CGTCAAATATCCATCTCACAGTATAGAGTATGATTTTCTTGAACGTTGGTCCATCAGTCCACGTGAAAGGAAACTGTAATGAATGAAACCAACTCTGTTCTGTACCAGCGAGAACGCTCGTACATCCCTCGCATCGCCGCAGTGCATGACCTCTGCGGATACGGAAAATGCTCGCTTGGCGTAGCTATTCCGGTTTTGTCGGCAGCGGGATGTGACGTTTGCCCAGTACCTACGTCGCTTTTCTCAGCACACACCAAGTTCCCTACGTTCTACATGCACGACACCACCAACATGCTCGAGGATTACCTAGATGCATGGCAGGAAGAGGGCATTGACCTGGACGCTATTTATTCTGGCTTCCTTGGTGCAGCAGAGCAGGTTGCAAGCATTCAGCGCTTGTACCGGGAGCATCCAAAGGCACTTCGCGTTGTTGACCCAGTTATGGGCGATGGCGGCAAGATGTATCCAACCTATACGCAAGAGCTTTGTGATGCAATGAAGTCCCTGGTAAATGGCGCAGATATTTTAACGCCTAACCTTACTGAAGCTTCGATTTTGACTGGTATCCCTTACGCTGGTCAGGATTTAACAGATGAGCAGGTAGATGAGCTACTTGATGCGCTGCTTACAATGGGTGCAAAGTGCGTCGTTCTTAAGGGCATCGTTCGTGGCGACGGTCTCATTCGCAACTTTGTTGCTACCGAGTCCGAGCGTGGCGAGATTGTCTCCGAGCTTCTCCCCTACATGCTGCACGGCACCGGCGATCTGTTTGCTTCTGCGCTTTTAGCTGCAGTTATGTGTGGTCAGGAAATCGCTGACGCGGTTGAGTTCGCTGGTGAGTTTGTCTGCGAGTCCATGGAAATCACTCGCGAGCAGCCAAACTTTGAGCTTCGTGGCGTTTCGTTTGAGACAAAGCTTGGCCTAATTGCCCAGCTTCTGCAGGAGTAAGACGCTTTTACAAAAGCAAACTACTCGCACAGGCTTTTGCGCCGCAGAGAAGTGTTCTTTTTTTGTCGTAGGTGCTCACTCGCGTAGAGTGGGCGCCTATTTTTACGCAATCAATCGTCGTTATGCATGAAAATGTATTTTCCTAGTCCTTTATTCGTTACATTTTTTATCAAACAAAAATTGAGCTTCAAAATAAGGCGAAAAAGGTAAAAAATCCGTTTAGTTGGAAATCGAAGAAATTGATTACATATTTGATATTACTAAAAGCCCAGTTGGCGTTAATCAAGCGACACATTGCTAAATCAAAATCGCTCAAAATTGTCATGCATAAAGATTAAAACCTCCAACTAAACGGCTTTTTTACCTTTTTGGGGCTACAATCGTCTTAAAAACGCCAACCCTATGACTTTCAGTCAAATTAACGTGCAAATCATTCGACGCGCCACCTTTTGAGTCGTGCCAACCTCCCGATAAGTCACTTTCAGCAGCACAAGCAAAAGAGCCGCTGACTTCAGCGGCTCTTTTGCTCTTTTGCTTTGCTGCTTGCAGGTACGTAGGCTACTTAGTACTTGAAGAACTGTCGCTTGTACCTGTGCCAGTGGTTGTACCCGTGGTACTAGTTGTGGTGTTCTTCTTTGTTGAAGAATCTCCACCAACAATACCGCCAAGCACACGAACTGGCGTAAATGATGTTGCAATCTGGTCTCGTAGCTCTTTCTGAATAGTATCGTTTGCACCAGTAATGACCATGGTGATATTTACTCCATCAGAAGACTGTGTCTTTGAGAACGTAAAAGTAAAGATAGGTGTTGCATCTCCGCCAGGTTTAAGGAATCCGAAGAGTTGAGATTTCTGAAGCTCACCTTGGTCATTTCTGTGAACACTGACGTGATAGACAACGGTATTGATTCGTGGGTTGAGCAGCGCGTTAATAGCAAATGCCTGAGCCTGGACGCTGGATCCCGCATAGCATTCAAGCACGTCTTTTGAGGTCGTATCGGTAACTGTTACCTCAACGCGACCAGTGTTCTCGTCAGCCTCCTGAACCGAGAAATCCTCGGGGAACTGCGTAAATCCATTACCCCACTCAACACCGCCGCGCAATGCAGATGCAACAGATCGCACCGTAACTGATTCAGTTAAATTTGCTGTGTTAGCTCGACGAATAACACCACAAGAAACCTGCATCAGAACAACGATTACCAAGAAAACCAAAACAAATAAGACTGCCGTCTTTGTAATGACCTTCTCGATATTTGAGCCCGAAGGATCAGATCCCGAGAGCGGGTCAACGTCTACCGCTGCAGCTCCACCCTGCCTGCGAGCACGCTCTTGAGCTGCGCGTTCCTCGTTAGGATGACCTGTCTCGTCTACCTTGGTAAACAACTCTTCAGCTGCGTCAGCGTCAAGCGCGCCCTTCTGGCGACGCGCGAAGCGTGAACGTTCTGCATCATCTTTAGCCATGTAGCTCTCTCATTCAACCTGCATAAACACACTTTAAAGTGTGTAATGCGTTGACTTTTGATCTTTAGTTCCACCCGTCGGTTTACAGGCCGCAAGTTGCAAACCGCAAGTTACAGCCGCAAATTGCAAACCGCAAACCTGCGGTTAAGCGCATCGCGAGAAGAACGATTGCTGCTGCAAACCACAGTTCGCAAAGCACTTAATGCTCTATTTTACCGCCTTGCGATGTTTGGTGCACCACCAAACTGCATTTGATAGTAATGAGCGTAGATTCCGCCTTTTTCTAGCAGTTCATCATGGGTTCCACGCTCAACTGCACGGCCTTGGTTGATGGTAATAATCTCATCAGCGCCCATGATCGTGGAAAGACGGTGAGCAATGACCAGCGTGGTTCTGTTCTTTGCCAGCTCGGAAAGGGACTCCTGGACCGCACGCTCGGACTCGTTATCCAGAGCAGAAGTAGCCTCATCCAAAATGAGTAGCGGCGGGTTCTTCAGGAACACACGCGCAATAGAAATGCGCTGCTTCTGTCCACCAGAAAGTCTGGTTCCACGCTGTCCTACCTGCGTGTCATATCCATCTGGCAGCGATTCAATGAACTCGGCGATATTTGCTCGCTTTGCTGCCAGCGCAATGTCTTCTGCAGAAGCTTCAGGGCAGCCGTATGCAATGTTCTCCGCGATAGTACCGTCAAAGAGATAAACGTCCTGCTGAACCATGCCAATTGCCGAGCGCAAACTATGCTGCGTAACGGAACGAATATCCTGCCCATCAATGGTGATGCTTCCACTTGTGACGTCATAGAAACGCGGTAATAAAGCGCAGGTAGTCGACTTACCACCACCTGACGGGCCAACCAGTGCAACAGTTTTTCCACTCTCAATATGAAGGTTCAAGCCGTCAATAACCTCTTCAGCATTGTTGTAAGCAAAATGAACATCCTGGTAGATGATATCGCCGGCGGTAATATGAATATCATGAGCACCAGGTGCGTCTTGAATGTCCGGCTGCGTTTCAAGAATCTCTGTGAATCGCTTAAAACCAGCAAGGCCCTTCTGGAATGTCTCGGTAAAGTTCAGAATGTTCATGATTGGCGTGGTAAACAGCGAGATATAGAGTGCATACGTAGCCAGGTCAATGGCTTGCATCTGACCCTGAGCAATCATCCAGCCGCCCAAAACCAACACAACAGTGTTCAAAACACCCATCATGCCTGAAATTGCAGCTTGGTACCTGCCCATAGCCTGGTACATATTGGCCTTGGAGTCTAAGTATGCCGAGTTACTTGCTCTAAATTTCTTACGCTCGTGATCTTCCGCCGCAAAGCCCTTAACCACGCGAATACCAGAAAGTGAGTCTTCTAGCTGGGTATTTACGTCGGAAATACGCATGCGGTTCTCTTTAAAAATGCCGCGCATGTGCATGTTAGCAAAGAAATTGAACACTACCAG
>JABZHC010000058.1 GCA_015259035.1 Atopobium sp. | reverse complement strand
TTCGAAACTATGTTTTGCCATAAAAATACCGACCTCCTAATCGTTAGATTTTGGTCTAACTTTTGGGGGTCGGTACACAACCAAGCTCTTTTACATAACAAGTTATGAGGGGCCAATACCTTAGCTTAGGACAACGCCGCCAAGCCAGCCCCACCTTGGAGTACTCAAAGCACCAAGCTGAGAAATCCAAGAACTCAAGCTCTGGCTTCTTACAATACCAGAGAGGCAGTGCCTGACCATGCCGCCACCAATGTAAATGCCAACGTGGCCGTAAATCAGAGCTGCAGCAGCACCACCAAGGGTTGGAACAGCAATAATCATGCCAGGCTCAATAGCACTCTGATCAGTAGAGTAGCACCAGGAATAGTACATATCACAAGCGTTGCCATAGAAGGTGCCAACACCTGCGTTTGAGAAGACATTAGAAACCCAAGCAGCACAGAAGCCAGCACCGGTAGATCCGGTATAGCCTGCAGCATTAACAACTGCAGCAGCAGAACCAGAACCAGCAGAAGAGGTTCCTCCTCCGCCACCGCCACCATAGTAGCTACTACCGCCATCGCTGTCGCTTGATGCGGCAGCACGCTGAGCGGCAACACGCTCTGCCTCCTGCTGAGCAGCAAGAAGCTCAGAATCACGCTGAGCGATAAGCTCTTTTACGTTGTCATCAAGATTTGCAACAACGTTTGCAGCGTCCGCCTGACGAGCAGAAATATCATTAAGCTGAGACTCCTGAGAAGCACGGAGATTCTCAAGTTCAGCCTTCTTATTCTCTAGCTCGGTCTTCTCGGACTGAAGAGCAGCCTTATCAGACTCAAGAGCGGCCTTCAGGTTCTTAACTTCCTCAATCATCTTCTGATCGGACTCAGAAATCTTATCGAGGTAGTAAATGTTAGAAGTGAGCTCCTCAAAGCTTGCAGAAGAAAGAATCATCTCCAAAGCACCAGCTGGGCCAGCCTTGTAGTTGCTGGACATACGAGCGCCAAGTTCTTTTCTCTTCTCGGCAATCTGAGTTTCCTTTTCAGAAATCTCTTTCTGCTTAGCATCAATCTGATTCTGCTTATCTGTAATCTGATCAGAAATAGCGCCAATCTGAGAGTTAGTGTCATTGAGGCTTGCCTGCATGTTGGAGACCTCATTAGAAATCTCATCAAGCAGCTTCTGAGCAGCATCGTAATCGCTACGAGCAGCATCAATCTGAGCCTGGGTAACACCAAAAGCAGGACGGGTATTAATCAGGGATGCAGTAACGGCAGCGGCAGCAATGCCCATGCCGGCAAAAATCTTAAGAGCATCACGACGATTGAAAAGAGCAGCGCTCTGCTCCTCAATGGTTGTGCCTTGCTGTTTCTTTAAACTCATAAGGGTCTCCTAGAACGTTTAGTAGTACGGTGTGACCTTTGAGAGACTATTCTACCCGAGATACACGATGATATTCAAAAAGATACGTAATTTACAAACTCTCCGAAACAAATTTTGGGGAGTTTTGGCTCTAAATTGTGAGGTCAGAGATAGGATTTAGCGGTTTTCAATATGTGCAACATTTTTTATTGATATGGTAATCCTACCGTCAGACTCGTGAGAAAATTCTAGGTAACCTGGACGATCCGTTAGGTTTGAGGGAAATGAAATCTCAATTCCTGTATCGGTGCGAATCTTATGATTCTTTGCAATTCTGTTAGCAACACCGCGTTTAACAGGAACTTCTTCGGGGAGCTCTCTACTTGCCACCTGAGCCTCGTACTTTTCCTGAATCTCAGGACGCTCCTCAAAGATACGCTTACCAACCTTGATAGGGTCTACTACCTCTTCTACCTCTGCTGCTTCTGCAACGGCAGCCTTAGCACGAGACACCTCAACAGCAGGCTCAAGTCCATATTCTTCTGCCAAGTCTTGAACAATAACGGTTACCTCACCAATAACCTCATGACTAGACGCCTCTGATGTGCACTCAAGGAAGAGCTCGGGGATGATGAACTTTCCCTCTCCTGCTACAGAGCGGTCATGGTCGTGGAAGTCAATGGCGCCTGTATCCAGGTCAATGACTGCATATGAATCAACTTTTTGCGTTGGAGACGGCAGCGTTGCGTCTTGGCGCAAAATCTCATTTGCTGAGCCATTCACATCATGGATAAAGGCCTGCTTACGTGGGAGAAGCACAATAGCAAAAAGACGTCTTCCCTCGCCCTCAAATGCCTCAGCCTGAGCGTCCTCATCATCTGCAGCAGCACTGGCAAGCGCCTGGCCGGCATCGGTATCAATGTAGTCCGCCACAAGAAGATCGCACTGCTCAACGTCATCTGCGCGACGAAGCTCTTCCCAGAACCACTGAGCAATCTGATGAGAAAACTCTACAAACTCAACGTCTCCGTGAGCATACTCCTGAAGACCCCCAGCAAAATTGCTGGTAGGAGCAAACTCTCCATGTCTGGACTCAGGGTTTGCCGTAATTTTACGCAGTCTACGCTGCACATATGACTTTGTCTGACGGTCCTCTAAATCCAAGGTAGATTGAGAGAAGTATTTAGTTCCCGTCTCAAAATCAAAGACGTGAAGAATTGCCTTAGTAACTCTAAGCATGTAAAACCTCGTTTATTGCAGATGTTTAGCTGGCGAGAAACCCTAGTGCTTGACGCACATCAGAGGATCGCCAATCTTAACCAGTGGACGACCACCAATCAGTGTTCCAGACTCGCCAATCAGATCGATACGCTCATACTGGTCTGCATTAACAACAGTAACAACCACAACGTTCTCATATCCTGCTTCTTCAATAGCAGCAGCATCAAATGAAATCAGTGGAGTACCGGCCTTGACCTCATCGTTGGCATGAACGTAACGGGTAAAGCCCTTACCGTTCATCTCGATGGTACCAACACCAATGTGAATCAAAATCTCAATACCAGTATCAGTGGTAAGGCCAATTGAGTGATTGGTTACGTTAGTTGCGGTAACGCGAGCATTGCAAGGAGCATACACGCAATCAAGACCAACGGGCAAAATGCCGTAGCCCTGGCCAAAGAGACCGCTTGAGATTACCTCATCGTGAACCTCTTGTACGCTTACCAGGACACCAGAAACTGGTGCATAGATAGTGTCTTCCCTGGTAGCAAATGTAGCCTTCTGAGGCTGCTCTGTTCCGTTAGAAGGAACAAACACATTCTTAACCTTTGACCAAAGACCCATGATGCCTCCTTGAGTATGTGCTCTGCACAGATACCATCTGACATAACGTTTCTATTTTACCTAAGCGAGAAGGACGAATGCTCCACAGAGAAACATCCGTCCTTCTTTCACGAATTTACAACACGAAAATGCAGACTATTGCATTCTCTTAGCACCCCTAAAGATGATTGAACGTGCAGCAAAATAGGTAACCAGGAAGTATCCACCATACAAAGCAGCTACGACTGCAACTACTCCACCAATGCTGCTAGCTACATCAAAGTTGCCAATCGACTTGATAACAGAAACCATAATAGACATTGCGCATGTTGCGTGTGCAGCTGCCATAAGCAGTGGGAACAGGAAGTACACGCCAATCTGAACAAAGAGCGCGCGACTTGCAAGGCCCTTCTCGGCACCAAGCTCTGCAAGAACTTGGTAAGCACGAGCGTTGTCCGATGCCTCGGAGAGTTGCTGAAGTGCCAGGATAGCAGCACAAGCAATGAAGAGTACCAGGCCAATGTACAGTGCCAGATACGTCACAATACCAGAGAATCCAGCAGTGGATTGAATGTACTCAGAGGCAGTAACAACAAGCATTAAAGAATACGGGTCGGAATCGTTTCCCGTTACAGAACCGTCGCCTAAGTACTGCTTAATTTGACTCTGGAACTGTGCTTCAGTAGCATCACCTGGAGTTTGGTAGTTGCCTAAGATGTATGAGT
>JABZHC010000057.1 GCA_015259035.1 Atopobium sp. | reverse complement strand
CGCTTGTAAAGAGGTGGCATAATGTAGGTTAGAAGGCAGTAAGGAAATAGCCTTACACCACTTTTTGAGACGTAACTAATCGATATACATTTCTATGCATAAACTTCATATAATCTGCTGAATAATGAATAGAGAAATATAAAGAATTTAACTATGGGTAAATTCTGCTTCTAAGGAACACACCTATGACAGATATTCTGCACAATTGCAGGCATATTACACATCAAATGAAGATAATCTGCACGTTTTAGCTATTTTCGACGTCATGTATACGTCTTTTTGACAGATTATCTGTCATAGGTGTGTTCAGCCATCAACAAAACAGAGCAATCAACTAAGTAATTCCGCTAAAACCAAATTACGAGAAATTCTTGGACATGTTCTGGGTAAACCAAAAACATAACTTCGCGCATCAAAGCTATGTTTAGATTGCCCCGTGTTTGACCTGTACATTTGACCTGCACATCTAACGCGTCGCTCGCACGATGTGGTTGACCGAAGCCCTGCGCCCGCACCCCACGCGCGCTGCGTCCCGCGCGTCGCGCAGCAAGCAAGCAATCTGCTCATTTCAGCTCGTTTAAAGAAAGGCCGCACATGTACCTAGAGAATATCAATGGACCAGAAGACGTAAAAAAGCTGAACGCGGAGGCTCGCAAGGTACTTGCGCAGGAGATTCGCGACAATCTGCTGGTCATGGAGTCAAAGCATGGCGGCCACTTTGGTCCAAACTTTGGCATCGTCGAGGCAACTATCGCACTCCATACCGTGTTCAATTCGCCCGTTGACCATATCGTTTACGACGTCTCGCACCAGACATATCCGCACAAGATGCTCACCGGCCGCAAGCAGGCATACATGGATTCTGCGCTTTACGACTCGGTGTCTCCTTACACTGATCCCGCCGAGACCCCGCATGACCTCTTCAAAATCGGCCACACTTCCACGTCTATCAGCTTGGCGCTTGGCCTGGCAAAAGCTCGCGACATCATGGGCGGCAAGGAAAACATCATCGCAGTTATCGGCGACGGCTCCATGTCCGGCGGCGAGGCGCTTGAGGGCTTGAACGTTGCCGGTGAGCTGAACAGCAACTTTATCATTGTCTTCAACGACAACCAGATGTCCATCGCCGAGAACCACGGCGGCATGTACGACCAGTTCGCTGAGCTGCGCCGCACCAACGGAGCTGCCGAGAATAACCTCTTCAAATCGATGGGCCTGGACTACCTGTATGTCAATGACGGTAACGACATCGAGGCTCTTATCGCCGCATTTGAGCAGGTAAAAGACTCAACTCATCCAGTCGTGGTCCACATCAATACGCTCAAAGGCAAGGGCTACGCTCCCGCGGAGGCAAACAAGGAGAAGTGGCACTGGCACATGCCGTTTGACATCCAGACTGGTCAAAGCCCTGCATCCGGTTCTTCCGAGTCGTATGCCAGCATTTTTGCAGAGTACGCGCTCAAGCGCGCAAAGACTGACCCAAAGTTCTTGGTGCTTATGTCGGCTGTTCCTGGTCTGCTTGGTCTTACGCAGGAACGTCGAGAAGAGCTGGGTAAGCACTACCTTGACGTGGGTATTGCCGAAGAAACCGCAGTTGCAATGGCTTCCGGCGCAGCTCACGCTGGCGCGCACGTGGTTTGGGGCTCAAGCGCAACTTTCATCCAGCGCACCTACGACCAGCTAACCCAGGACCTGGCACTCAACCAGAATCCTGCGGTTATCGTGGGCTCCGGCTCCATTAGGGGCTTGATGGCCGCCACCCACCAGGGACTCAGCAGCATTTCCATGATCGCAAACATTCCTAACATGGTGTACCTCGCGCCGTCCAACGCCGAGGAGTACATCGCCATGCTTGACTGGGCACTTGACCAGGACAAACACCCCGTCTACATCGCAATTCCTTCCGGTCCCGTGGTCCACGCCAAGGGTCCCGTCCGCACAAACTTCGACGACCTTAACACCTACGAGGTCACGCGCCAGGGCTCCAAGGTGGCCGTTCTTGCCTTGGGCGATTTCTACGACCTTGGCGAGAAAACCGTTGAGGCCCTTAGTTCTACTCTGGGAATTGAAGCCACGCTGGTCAAGCCATACTTTGCCTCTGGTGTTGATCAGAATCTGCTCGACGACCTGGTAAAAGACCACGACGTCATCGTGACCATTGAGGACGGCATTATCGAGGGCGGCTGGGGACAGAATATCGCTAGCCACCTGGGAACTTCTTCCGCACGTGTGCTGAACTACGGCGTCAAAAAGGCTTTCTACGACCGCGTCAACATCGCGGACCTTATGCGAGAAAGTCATCTGGATCCCGAGCTTATTGCCGCAGACGTTAAGCAGGTACTGGGCCTGTAGGTGGTGCGTCGCAGCTCCGGCGCCATTGTCCGCACTTCTCGCCATCACATCAAAACTGCAACAAAAAAAGAGGGGCCGCATCTGCGGCCCCTCTTCTGTATCAAGCAAATGTGCTGTTGCGGCGCCGTTGCGACCTGCCGCCAGGCGTGTCGTCGCACCGCGTCGCGCGGCGTGCAGCTAGGAGCTTAAGCCTTAAGAGCGCGGCCCATAGCGTCAGCCTGAACGATAGCTGCATAGAGCTCGTCAGGAGTGACGTCGCCAGCGAGGTTGTGGATGGTCTCGCCAGGAACGCAAGCAGCCTCAGCGATCTTCTTGATCTGCTCGTCAGTGGTGATGCCAACCTCCTCGAGGGTAGTTGGAAGACCAACCTCAAGGCAGAAGTCCTGGACCTCGTCGAACTCCTCCTGAGGAACACCCTCAAGAACAAGCTGGACCAGGGTACCAAAAGCAACGCAGTTGCCGTGAGGTGCGCTGTGGCCACCAAGAGAGGTGAGGCCGTTGTAGAAGGAGTGAGCTGCTGCGCAGTTAACGTTGTCAGCGCCGACACCACTCATGTAGACGGTTGCCTCGCAGATAGCCTCAAGAGCTGGGGTTACAACGTTGTTCTCGCAAGCCTTAATTGCCTGTGAACCGTAATCGCGAAGAGTGAGGTAGCACTCCTTAGCAATTGCCATACCAACGCGGGTAATGCCGGTTCCCTCGAGGGAAGGAGACTCGGTGCGGATGGATGCGCGGCCCTCAAAGTAGGTGCCCAGTGCGTCGCCCATGCCTGCTACCAGGAAGGAAACAGGTGCGTTAGCGATGATCTGGGTGTCGACCATAACTGCATCTGGATTCTGTGGGTAGAAGAGGTACTTGTCAAAGGAACCGTCATCGTTGTAAATAACGGAGAGGCCGGTGCATGGAGCGTCGGTAGCTGCAACAGTAGGAAGAATAACGATGCGCTTACCAGCGTAATATGCGGTTGCCTTTGCAGTGTCAACAGCGCTACCGCCGCCGATAGCGACGACTACGTCGATGTTGTCCTCCTCGACGATAGCCTTCATGCGGTTAATCTCGCCGTTGGAAGAGATGCCACCGAAGACCTCGTAGCGACGGTAATAGTCGCTCTTGCCCTCGAAGCTCTGCTCGATCATGTCGTGGGTTGCTTTGTAGCCGCTGTTAGAGCAAACAAACAGGAAGCGCTTTCCCATGTAGCCCATCTCTTTCTCGAACTCGAGACAAGCATTTTTGCCCTGAACATACTTCAGTGGCTCACGCATTGCGCGTAGCATTTTCATAGGTTCCCCTCTCCGGATACGTTTTAGACCTATGTAATTTATGGTAGCACTGTCAAAAGAACATAACAGCAAGGAAAATATTTAGATTCGGACAAAGTGAAAATCTAGATTCCAGCACGGAAAGAATTTAGATTCGGATAACTTCTGGAAAGTTTACGTGAACATACATTCACTAGCCGGCAAATGATATCCTTGTAGTGTCAAATTTTCGCACTGTGGTCTTTGGAGGACACATGCTTAGTTCTGTCGAAATCAAACCCGATGTCTACTTTGTAGGCGCCCTTGACTGGAATGCTCGCGAGTTCCACGGCTACACCACTGAGCAGGGCATTACCTACAATGCATACCTTATCCTGGACGAGAAGGTCACGCTTATTGACACCGTCAAGCGTCCATTCTCCGAGGAGCTGGTCGAGCGCATCAAGAGCATCATCGATCCAGCAAAGATTGACGTTCTGATCTGCAACCACATCGAGATGGACCACTCCGGTAGCGTTCCTCGCATTCTGGAGCTTGCGCCAAACGCCGAGGTCTACGCA
>JABZHC010000056.1 GCA_015259035.1 Atopobium sp. | reverse complement strand
ATCCTGGACCGCTACAAGAACACCTACCCTGTCTTCAACGACGACGTCGAGGGCACTGGTATTGTTACCCTTGCAGGCATCCTCGGCGGCCTCAATATTTCTGGCGAGAAACTCGTCGACCAGGTATATCTCTGCTTTGGCGCAGGAACTGCTGGTTGCGGCATCGCTGAGCGTGTGCTTCAGGAATTTGTGGACCAGGGAATGGACCGTGAAGAGGCTCGCAAGCGCTTCTACCTGGTAGATCGTCAGGGCTTGCTCTTCGACGATATGGACAACCTCACTCCACAGCAGAAGCCATTTGCTCGCAAGCGTTCTGAGTTCGCAAACGCAGATGAGCTCACCAACCTAGCGGCCGTTGTAAAGACGGTCCACCCAACAATCATGGTTGGCACCTCTACCGTTCACGGCGCCTTCACCGAGGAGATCATTCGTGAGATGGCAGCTCATTGCGAGCGCCCCATGGTCTTCCCTCTGTCCAACCCAACTAAACTTGCGGAGGCAACCGCCCAAGACCTGCTGACCTGGACAGACGGTCGCGCACTTGTAGCCTGCGGAGTCCCCTCAGACGACGTGGAGCTGAACGGTGTAACTTACCAAATTGGTCAGGCAAACAACGCTCTGATTTATCCAGGTCTTGGACTGGGAACCCTCGCCGCAAAGGCTCGCCTGCTCACAGACCAGATGATCTCCCTGGCAGCTCACTCGCTTGGTGGAATCGTGGACACCACAAAGCCTGGTGCGGCAATTCTTCCTCCAGTCTCCAAGATTACCGAGTTCTCCGAGCGTATTGCTGTTGGTGTTGCAGGGGAGGCAATTAGGCAGGGTCTGAACCGCGAGCCAATTGCCGATGCAAAAGAGGCAGTTGACGCCCTTAAGTGGTTCCCTGTCTACAAAGAGTTAGAGGCATAAAATGTCTGTCTTTTTGACATCGCTACAAAATGTATTGCCCATCATTTTGATTATTGTGCTGGGTTATGTGCTTCGTAAGATTAACTGGCTCAACGAGACATTCGCTGGTCAAGCATCAAAACTCATTATGAACGTAGCACTCCCAGCATCCATTTTTGTAGCAGTTCTTAAGAACTTATCTCTCAATCAGCTGCTCCAGCTTGGTCCCTCGGTGCTTATTGCAGCGATTAGCTTTACTTTGTCATATGCTGCAGGATTTTTGGTTATCAACGTTTTCCGCGTCCAACCAGGTCGCCGAGGCTTGATGCTCAATACCTTTGCAAATGCCAACACTATCTTCATTGGTATGCCGCTTAATCTTGCGCTCTTTGGCGAGCATGCCGTACCGTACTTCTTGGTGTACTACATCATGAACACTATTTCTACCTGGGCAATTGGAATCTTCTTCATTTACGGTGATCCAATGCCAACAGAAAATGATGGCGAGAAAAACAACGCAGCTGAGCACAAATTCAATATCAGCAAGTTGTTACCACCACCATTGCTTGGTTTCTTAGTAGCCCTCGTTTTTCTCGTGTTCAACATCCCTGTTCCAGCAGTTGTAAACACTGGTCTTACGTATTTAGGCAACCTAGTAACGCCACTTTCCCTGATTTATATTGGCATTATTTTGCAGGAAACGGGACTCTCGAGCATTCGAATTGACCGTGACACGGCAATTGCGCTTATTGGTAAATTTGTTATTGCCCCGCTTGTTATGGTTGGCGTAATCATGGCGTTTACCGGCGTGTTTGGTACACAGAACGTACTTGAAACTAGAACGTTTATCATCCAGGCCGCAGTTCCAGCGCTAACCGTTCTGCCAATTCTGGCAAACGAGGGTAAGGCTGACGTCAAATTTGCAACTAACGTTGTTGCAACTTCAACGGTGCTCTTCGCGATTGTCATTCCTATCGTAATGACCATCATTGGCTAAAATACGTTACCAACCAGCACTTTTACGCACTACAAAGCCTCTTCTCAATGGCGAGAAGAGGCTTTTTTCTTGTAGGTTTTGCGGGGTTAGCGCGAGGACCTGCCTAGGTTTCACTGCCCTTGCAATACCCTAGTCCAGTAGCACGCCTTCAACTGCAGGGGCGGAGCCGTCGAGGACGTTGCACTTTTGGATCTGGTGGACAAACCAAGTGCGGAATGCCTTTTGGTCAACGCCAACGCATACAGTTGCGTTGGGTTTCTCGCCAAGGTATCCGGCCAGGTCAACGACGGTGCAGCCAGCAGTTAAGCCTCCAGCGCACTCAACGTCCACAAACACGTCTTTGGTCTCGAACATCTGAGGTGCCAGCAGGTAGGCCACGGCCGTTGGGTCGTACATGCTGAAGCCCTCCTCCTGGTAGTGAACGCGGTAGTTGAGCAGCAGCTTGACCAGCATGTCGCCGCTCTTGCCGGAGTTCTGGATGTTCTCGATGTCCTCAGGCATGACACGAGCAGCGTCGCCCACCTCAAGGCCAACCATGGCCACGTGAACGCCGGATGCAAAGACAATTTTTGCTGCCTCGGGGTCAACACCCACGTTGAACTCGGACATGACACCAAGGTTTCCGCGGGTCAGAGCGCCGCCCATCATAACAATGCGCTCGATATGCTCTTTGACCTGTGGATATGCTTTCAGCAGCAGTGCGATGTTAGTCAGAGGACCAAGCGTCACCAGCGTGGTTTTCTCGCCAGCCGAAGCACCCTCCATGATGACACGATGTTGTGCTTCAAGTGCAGTTTCTTCGAGCAGACAGTCTGGCTGAATGCCGTCAAATTCATAGCCCCTCATGCCCGAAGCGCCGTGGACGTCGCTTGCGTCCATTGGTTTTCTGAGCAGAGGCTCGGCAGCACCACGCGCAACAGGCACATGCTGATTCCAGAATTTGAGCAGCTTAAGAGCGTTATTGGTAACGTTCTCGATGCCAACATTTCCGCTGACGGTAGTAATAAGCTTGATATCCAGCGCCTTTGCGGCCAGGGCAAATCCCAGCGCAATGGCGTCGTCAATGCCAGGATCCGTGTCAATGATGACGCGCGTCTTAGTTGAAAGCGTTGTCATAAGTCTCCTTTGTACGTTTGAGCTGCGTGTATACTGTGTTTAAGCTGCGTTGAGCTTGGTTGGAGCCGTTTTGAACTGCGTGTGAGCTGCGAGTTATGAAACAACAATCACGGTAATTTTAACCTAAAACTCAACTACCTGCTGATACGTTGGAATTGATTGCTGAGCGCCAACCTTAGTGGTGGCAAGCGCTGCAGCCTTTGCAGCTACATCAAGCGCCTGCTTGATGTCGTGCCCCTCTAGCTGCCCCGATGCCTGGAACGCAGCAAGCGTACCCATAAACGTGTCGCCCGCACAGGTGGTATCCACGGTATCCACGCGGTAACATTCCTGCTGGTACACGCCGTGCGAGTCGGCAGCAATGGAACCTTTGGAACCCAGCGTCAACACCGCAGTTGCTACGCCGCTTGCAAGCACCTTCTGCACTGCAGCCTCGGGATCTGCCAGCGGGCTGATCTTGCCCTCGCCAAACAAGTCTGCAAACTCAATCTCGTTCAGGCAAAGCACGTCCACGCTGGCGAGAAGACCGGTGGTCATGGTAGCCGATGGCGATGGGTTCACCATCGTATAGAGTCCCAGCTCATGTGCATATCTGATAAGCTCAAACGTGGTCGACAACTCGCACTCAAACTGCGTCAAGAACACGTCACCCGGATCTGCAATGCGATCGAGCACTGCTTTTACGTCGTCGACTGTGCGTGCGTGATTAGCTCCGTGGTCCAAAATGATACGGTTATCGCCGCCCACGCGCACGATTACAGCAACACCCGTGGAGACTCCAGACAGCTCATCTACCTGCTCTGCATTGACCCCGTAGCCAATAAGCGACTGCTTGAGATCTTGTCCGAACGAGTCAGCGCCAACCGCGCCAATCATGTGAACATCTGCACCCATTCGAGCTGCAGCAACAGCCTGATTAGCGCCTTTTCCACCTGGGCTGGTGACAAGATTTTTGCCGCCAATAGTCTCGCCCTGCTGAGGCATCTTGTCTGCCTCGATGGAGACGTCCATGTTCAGGCTTCCAAATACAATTACTTTGCCCATGAGATGCTCCTTCTTAGCAAGAGTGCAGCAGTTTGGCGTTTTGTCGTTCTGCTTGTCGTTTCTTCTCTGCGTTACTGCTCGACAGGGTTTCTCGCCATATCGCGGCAAATAAATACGCAGATTAAACACGTTATTTATAAGATATATAGTAATAGGTTGACCAAAGTCGTCAACCCAACTACTCTTAGAGATGTCTGAATAGACGTGACGTCCGTCCATCGCATGATGCCCCGCTTTACTGGACGTCCCTTGCAGAACTCCAATATAAGGAGGTGCTTTATATGCCTAGTCGAAGTAGCAGCTTACGTCTGACAGCAGATGCTGACCCTGTTCATTTATGTGTGACGGATATAAAGAAACCTCTTATTCAAAACTTTTAATTTTTACTGCACCGCAAGCCTATAGGGATATAAATTTGCAGGTTTATAGAGCAATCCTGTAGATATATGAATCTATGTGGCAGGTTTCAGGTTG
>JABZHC010000055.1 GCA_015259035.1 Atopobium sp. | reverse complement strand
TGCATGATTAAGGTATTTTCAGCGTCATGTATACGTCTTTTTAACAGATTATCTGACTTAGGTGTGTTTTGAACTACCTCCTATTTCTCGTGTCCAAGAAATGGGAGGCAGTTCAATTTCTGTGCGGGGGATTATCTTGTACGAGGTCATTTTTAGCAAGATATTGTCTGGACAGTTATACACGTTGCAAAATCACATACCGATTAAGGTTGTTATCTTTACCATCCGCACTAAACTGCGCACAAACATGCACGTCAGGGCCAAGGCTTGCAAGAAGCTCATCAAGTTCCTCTTGCGAGAAGTGATGACAATAACGCCAGGTATCCGCCTTATCTTGCCAGCCAATCAGATAGTCATTCTGCTCAAGATCTGATGCGTCTATACCCAGCGCACGCAGCCCTTGAGCAGTGGTTTCTTGAGCTTTAGCAGCAAGTTTTTGGCTGTTCATAAACTGCCAGAAAGAAACACACACAAAGCCGCCAGGTTTAGTCTTATCTAACAGAGTGTGCAGAAGCTGGATTCTCTTTTGTGCACCTGGCACATGATGCAAAAAGCCAAACGCAACCACTAAATCACAGGACGGAACAGTAAGACGCGAAGAAAGCGTGTTATCAAGCAGACTCTTTATCACATCTAATTCAATAAATGCCAGCTCAGAGACATGAGTGTCTGCCTCACCACTCTCTACCAGTGGCTTGCAATTATCTACAGCAAAATACTTTGCCGGAACAATCCCCGCCTCATCGCATAAAAAGCGAGCAAAGCGCAGGTTGCCGCAACCCACATCAAGTACAGAGGGTTTCTCGCCAGCTAAAAGCTGAGGCATGGCATCTAGGCACTGCTGCCATCCCTGCCAAGGCATCTGTCGTGTGGCCGAGAAACTCTGCGTCTGCTGAGAGTAAAACTCAGAGGTTACGTAGCTCAGCTGCTCAGCGGTAGATGCACTGATAGATTGTGTATGTGATATGTGCAAAGAAGTGTCCATACAGAGATTTTACGTCATCACCTTGCTCCCAAAGGTCAGAAGCTCACCTTATTGCCTATACTGTTTGTATGGATGAACTCATTTTGGACATATTGCAGCAGCTCAGAGATGGCTCGCAAGGAGCTCTTGATACGCATCAGCTTGAGATGCTCATTAACTCGCACAACAGCGGAATTGACTCTAGCGCCCACAGTACAGAGCGCGAGAAACTCATTCCTAAACGAGCAATTCTCCCTTATTTTTTGCAGGTCAAGCAGAAAAACGATGTGCTCTGGCAATCGTGGAATGTAACGCCTGGGCTGGAAGAAAGGTTTATCCGCTCTGTACGTATGAAGCCTCGTCGCACCGCTTCTGGCGTGGCTACCATTACCGTGATTACCAGGCCGCATACCTGTTCGAGCAATTGCATTTATTGCCCGTGTGATCTGCGTATGCCTAAGAGCTATCTTGCTAATGAGCCTGCCTGTCAGCGCGCTGAACTAACGTTTTTTGATCCATACGTGCAGGTTGCAGCTCGTCTTCAAGCGCTCCATCAAATGGGCCACTCAACCGACAAAGTTGAGCTTATTGTGCTCGGTGGCACCTGGAGCGATTATCCAGAGAGCTATCAGTACTGGTTTATCAAAGAACTCTTCCGTGCGCTCAATGAGTGGCCCAACTCTCCTAGCTACATTCAGGAGCGCCTTGATTGGTACACCTCATTTGGCTTGCAAAACTCTGAAGAGGCTCTCTCTTCCTTTGTTGCCAAACAGCAAGCGGCAGTCTTTGATGATACTACCACGTATAACCAGGCTTTTCATAAGCTCTACGACACCAGCCAGCCTCACCAAAGCGCATGGTCTCAGATGCAGAGCACGTATGATGAACTGGTAGAACAGCAACGCATTAATGAGACAGCTGCTGCACGTGTGGTTGGCCTTGTAATTGAGACCAGGCCCGATACTATCACGCCAGATAACCTGCGCATGTTTAGGCAGCTTGGATGCACCAAAATTCAAATTGGCATTCAAAGTACGCGCCAAGAAATACTTGACGCCAACAAACGCCAGATGTCGGCCGCGCAGATAAAGCGAGCTTTCTCACTCATTCGCTTGTACGGATTTAAAATCCATTCACATCTAATGGTTAACCTGTTGGGCGCTACTCCTGAGGCAGACAAACAGGACTTCAAGACGTTTGTTACAGATCAAGGTTTTCTTCCCGACGAGATTAAGCTCTACCCCTGTGCTTTGGTGGCTGGAACACAGCTGGTGCAGAAGTATCGTGAAGGCGCGTGGCAACCATATGCCAAAGATGAGCTGGTAGACGTACTTGTTCAAGACGTACTTAACACGCCTCCATACGTGCGCATTTCTCGCATGATTAGAGACATTAGTGCCACCGATATTCTGGTGGGAAATAAACACACCAACCTCCGCCAGATGGTGGAGCAAGAGCTTGCTGCTGAAGATGTTTCAAGCCGCGTGCAGGAGATTCGTTTTAGAGAGATTAACCAGCAGCAGGTACGCGCCGCAGAGCTTACCCTCCAAGACTTTGCCTACACCACCGCAGTCAGCGACGAGCACTTCCTGCAATGGGTAACTGCTGACAACAAAATTGCAGGTTTCTGTAGGCTTTCACTTCCCCACTGGGATAAGCTGACCTCTGGCGCGTGTGATGTTTCTGCCAATGAACTGCTGGTACAGCCAGGCCAAGCCATGATCAGAGAGCTCCACGTGTACGGACAGGCGCTCTCGCTGGGCTCGGAAGGAATGTCTGCTCAGCACCAGGGCTTGGGTCAAAAGCTTCTTACCAAAGCCTCCTCTATCGCAGCTGAGGCGGGTTATACCAGCCTTAACGTCATCAGCTCAATCGGAACGCGCGCCTACTATCGCGCTCAGGGCTTTACCGATGCAGGTCTCTACCAGCAAAAAGCTCTGTAAAAGGTGGCATGGCCTTGCGCCTCTAAACAAGCTTCATGTGCTTACTTCATACGTCGCAAAAAATGCCGAGAAGACCGTTGATCTTCTCGGCATATTCATAAGCGTCTCCCTCTCCTTGACGCGAATGGATCTTAAGGAATCAGCGACAAAATCTGAGAGAGGTTCTTCTTTCCGAAGTCGACCTTCTGACCGTCGTTGATAACCAAGCAAGGGACGCTCATGACGTCGTAAGTGTCTTTGAGCTCCTTGAAGTGGTTGATGTCGTAGACATCGCAGGTAACCTGAGGATTATCCGCAGCAATACGCTGAGCAGCCACAACAACATCTGGGCACATGGTGCAAGAGAGTCCCACCAAGACCTGAAGATGCGTCTTTGACTCAATAGCGGAAATAGATGCCTTATCCTCGTCACTGATTGGCTGACCAGGTCCAGCAGCGTTGTAGAGTCCCAGCACAAATGAAGTAAACTCATGGCCGCCAGGAACTCCGTGGAACGCAAGACCTGTTGGTGTGCCATCTTCTGCGCAAACACGAACAACGGGAAGGTTCTTCTCGCCCGTGTCTGAAACCGTCTGAACGCTCAGCTTATCGGTCATAGAAGAGAGTTCTTCCATGTACGCAACAAGCTCCTCAGAAACAGGTCTTTGATCAAGCTCAAGCTGAAGCACAAGCGGACGTGCCATGCGCTCAAAGACAGCGTTGAGCTGTGCCTTCATGTCATCGGTGAAGATTTCTCCGGAGTCAGAGGCACTCTTAGCCGCTGGAGCCTCAGGAGCCTCCTTCTTGGACGAGATACGCGTGACGTTCATCTGTGGAACAAGGCTGGTCTTTTCCTGGACACGCTTGATGTAGCGCTCCATCTCGGTAGCGGTAGTTGCTGCCTGGCCAATAGCTGTTGCAACCTGACGCAGTGGTTTCTGGCACACATCACCCGCACCAAAAAGACCCTCACAGGTTGTTTCTTGATGCTCGTTGGTGATCAGATAGCCGTAATCATCAGTCTGAGCCAGTTCTTTTACCAGGTCGGTCTCTGGCGCATAGCCCGCAAAGACAAAGACGCCAATAGAATCGCCATCTTCTGGAGCAAACGTGGTCTTCTCGCCTGTTTTCAGATTCTTGTATGTAATAGACCTGAGCGCAGAATCTCCAGCAACGGATTCAACCTGTGTGTTATAGAGAACCGTAATATTTGGATTGGTGCGAGCAGCTTCAGACGACGCAGGAGCGCAGGTAAACGCCTCCTCACGTACAAGAACGGTAACGTGCTTTGCATACTTGGTCAAAAACACGCTTTCCTCTGCAGCCGCAAAGCCTCCACCGATTACAAAGACTTCTTTGCCGGTAAAGAACTCACCGTCGCAGGTGGCACAATAGGCAACACCGTGACCTTGGTAGTCCTCTTCTCCGACAAAACCAATGTGACGTGGATGTGCTCCAGAGGCCAGAAGAACCGAAAGGCAGGGACGCTCGCCTTTAGTGGTGTGAACTACCTTGACATCTCCGGACATGTCCAGGTCAGTGACTTCTGCCAGCAAAAACTCTGCGCCAAAGGCCTCAGCCTGCTTGCGCATAGTTTCCGAAAGCTCAGAACCACTGGTAGAGAAAACTCCCGGGTAATTAACGACCTCATTAGTAATAGTGATCTGTCCGCCAAAATGGTCCTTCTCGACAACTAGAACACGGTAGCGAGCACGGGCCAGATAGAGGGCGGCGGTGAGCCCTGCTGGCCCACCGCCGATAATCACCGCGTCGTAGAGGTCTTTGACGTCGGTCATTGTAAGCTCCCTAAATCTTAGAGCTGACCAACAAGGTCAAGGCTTGGCTTCAGAGTCTCAGCGCCTGGCTGCCAC
>JABZHC010000054.1 GCA_015259035.1 Atopobium sp. | reverse complement strand
ATCTATATTTGGGAGGTATTATTTTTCCCTGCGTTGGGCCTGTAGCTCAGTTGGTCAGAGCGTCCGGCTGATAACCGGGAGGTCACAAGTTCAAACCTTGTCAGGCCCACCACTTTATGTGACAATAGTCACCCCAACGTTAGCCGAGTCGCCGTTGGGGTGATTATTAAAACCTTCTGGGCCCAACCAGAAGCCAGTACGGGGAATTAGCTCAGCTGGGAGAGCGCGGGCTTTGCAAGCCTGAGGTCAGGGGTTCGATCCCCCTATTCTCCACCAAATGTTCAAGGCCAGGGATTTTCTCCCTGGCCTTTTTGCTTAGACGCCAAAAACATACCGATAGCCGCCAATATCAGCCACTTATCGAATAGTTGAAATATTTTCGAAAAAGTTTGAGTACGATTTACACAGGAGTATGTTCTTTTCATTGGCGCTGTGGGTAACCACAAGGAGAGAAAAGAGTTCTTATGTCAAACCTTACTCGTCGAAACTTTTTTGGTGTCAGCGCAGTTGTAGCAGGTTTGGGTATCACAGCCTGCAAAAAGTCCGATTCTGATACTAGCGAGAAAAAAGAATCTGACACCAACTCTACCGATGCTGTTGGTGCACCAGAAGAGCTGGTAAAGGCAGCAAAAGAAGAGGGTAAACTGATTGTTTATGGCTCTTGTGAGGAAGAGTACCTAAACGCAGTTTGTGCAAACTTCAAGAGCCTGTACGGCATTGATGTTCAGGCACAGCGTCTCTCAACTGGAGAAGTTGCTGCAAAGATTGAGGAAGAGAACGGTCATCCTTCAGCAGATGTTTGGTTTGGCGGAACAACCGATCCTTACAATGTCAGCTCCTCAAAGGGTCTTCTTGAGCAGTATGAGCCAAAGAATGCATCACATCTTATTTCCGATAAGTTCAAGAGTACCAACAAAGACTGGTACGGAATTTATAAGGGCATTCTGGGCATTCTGTACGATAAGGATGAGCTTCAGCGCCTTAAGCTTGATGTTCCTCAGGATTACAAAGACCTTATCGATCCTAAATATAAGGGCCTTATTTGGTCTTCTAACTACAACACCGCAGGTACTGCAAAGCTGATCATCAACACCGTTATTCAGAAGTACGGTCATGATCAGGGCATTCAGTATCTTGTTGATCTTGATAAGAACATTGCTCAGTACACCAAGAGCGGTTCTGGTCCTTCCAAGGCTATCGGAACAGGCGAGTGCACCATCGGAATTGGTATGCTCCATGACGGCATTTATCAGATTGTTGATCAAGAGCATGAGAATGTTGGTCTTCAGATTCCAAGCTCTGGCGCATCATACGAGGTTGGCGCAACCGCAATCTTCAAGGGTGCTGCACATCCAAACGCAGCTAAGCTCTGGATTGAGTATGCACTTTCACCAGCATGCGTTGACCTTGCACAGAAGAATGGCTCTTACCAGTTCCTGGTAATTGACGACGCAAAGCAGCCTGAGATTGCTACTGAGTACGGCCTTGATCCAAACAACGTTATGGACTACAACTTCGAGGATGCCAAGAAGCACACCGAGCAGTATGTCAAGGACGTTATGGAAGCTCTTGGTGGCGGAGATAGCCGCTTTAAGACAGAGTAAAACCAGCGCCGTCGAGCAAACAAACAATGTTGTTGCTCAAGCTTTGAGTGGCAGATTATACTGGGTAGGCAGAGATCTGCCTACCCAGTTTCACATAGAGCTTTGCGTATAGGTTTAGTGTTTCAGAGTTAGGACCAGTATGGCAAAATCCCAGAGCGCTCGACTTGAGCGAAAAAAGCTCCTTGGCGATCCAATTTTGATAACGACCATTGTCGTTCTTATCGCCTTTTTGACCCTTTTTATTTTGTATCCACTTGCCATTCTTATGGTTGACTCTGTAGTCTCCGATAATGGGATTAGCTTTGATGTATTTACGCGCATCTTGGCTTTGCCTTCGTTTGATCGCGCAATTACCAATACCCTTAGAGTTGGTTTTGCGGTAGGCATTTTATCAGCGCTTATTGGTCTGCTTTTTGCCTATGTTGAAGTGTACGTAAAACTTCGTACAAAGTTTATGACAGGCCTTTTCCGTGTGGTATCCATGCTTCCTGTTGTTTCTCCGCCTTTTGTACTGTCCCTTTCCATGATTATGATGTTTGGCAAGAAAGGCCTGATTACTCGAGGTCTTTTGGGAATTTTTGACAACAACATCTATGGTTTCTGGGGCATTTTTATTGTTCAGACCATGTCGTTCTTCCCTGTATGCTACATGATGCTTAAGGGCCTTCTTAAAAATATTGATCCATCCCTTGAAGAAGCAGCACGTGACATGGGCGCAAGCCGCTGGAAGGTATTTACCAGCGTTACGCTTCCTCTTATTTTGCCTGGCTTGGGCAACGCTTTTCTCGTCTCATTTATTGAGTCAATCGCAGACTTTGCTAACCCAATGATTATTGGTGGTTCGTACGATACCCTGGCAACAACCATCTACCTGCAAATCACCGGCGCATACGACAAGCAGGGCGCAGCGGCTATGGCTGTTGTTCTTCTTTCCATCACGCTGCTTATGTTTGTTGTTCAGAAGTTTGTGCTAGAAGCAAAGAGCACGTCTACGCTCTCGGGCAAAGCAACGCGAGCCAGGATGCTTATTACAGACAACTCTGTTCGCATCCCGCTCACTATCCTTTGCGCGCTGGTTGCACTCTTTGTTATTGGTATGTACCTCTGCGTTCCTTATGGCTCGTTTGTCCGTTCTTGGGGCTCTAATTACGAACTAACTACTAAATGGTTTGAGCAGGTATTTACCAAGTATCACGGCTTGCAAGCATTTAGCGATTCGTTCATGCTCTCGCTTATTGCCGCACCAATTACCGCTCTGCTTTCGATGATTATTTCTTACCTGGTAGTAAAACGTCGCTTCCGTGGCCGTGGTTTTATCGAGGCTGTATCCATGCTGGCCATGGCAGTTCCTGGTACGGTTTTGGGTGTTGGCTATATTCGCGGTTTCTCAAGCGGTGTCATGCACACAGGATTTTTGCAAGGCCTGTATGGCACAGGACTTATCTTGATTATTGTCTTTGTCGTACGTTCGCTTCCTACAGGAACTCGCTCTGGTATTTCGGCGCTTCGACAGATTGATAAATCAATCGAAGAGTCTGCATATGACATGGGTGCCGACAGCTTTACGGTGTTTATGACTGTCACACTGCCCTTGATTAAAGACTCGTTCTTGTCGGGCTTGGTAACGGCGTTTGTTCGTTCCATCACCGCAATTTCCGCAGTTATTCTCTTGGTCACACCAGAGTTCCTGCTCATTACCGTTCAGATCAATGAGTTTGCGGGCAAGGGTTCATATGGTATGGCCTGCGCCTTTGCAACAATTCTGATTGTTATTACCTATGGCTCGGTATTGCTTATGAATTGGGCCATCAAACACTTTGGCACCAGCCGAGCACTCAAGGAGGAGTAACACATGGCTACAGAGAAAAAAGGCGTTCGCCTTGAGCACATTTCCAAGATTTATCAGGATCAGAAGACTGGCAAAGACTTCTACGCAGTTCAAGACGCTAACATCACTATTGCTCCTGGCGAGTTTGTAACACTGCTTGGCCCTTCTGGCTGCGGAAAGACTACCATCCTGCGCATGATTGCTGGTTTTGAGAGCCCTGATGAGGGAAAGATTTTCCTTGGCGACGAGCAGATTGATGAGCTCACTCCAAACAAACGCGATACCGCCATGGTGTTCCAGAGCTATGCGCTGCTTCCTCACTACAACATTTTTGACAATGTTGCCTATGGCCTCAAGCTCCGCAAAATGGACAAGGCAGTAATTCGCGAGAAAGTCCTTCATATCCTGGGTCTTGTTGGACTTGAGGGCATGGAAGAGCGTATGACCAACCAGCTTTCTGGTGGTCAGCAGCAGCGTGTTGCTTTGGCACGTGCTCTGGTTATTGAGCCAAGCGTGCTCCTCTTCGACGAGCCTCTTTCAAACCTTGACGCTAAGCTGCGCGTTGACATGCGTAACGAGATTCGTCGCATTCAGCAGGAGGCTGGCATTACTGCTATCTACGTTACACATGACCAGTCAGAGGCAATGGCGCTTTCTGACAACATCATCATTATGAAAAAGGGTGTTGTGGATCAGGTTGGCGATCCACAGACGGTTTACTATCACCCAGCAGATGAGTTTGTTGCAGACTTCATTGGTGAGTCCAATTTCCTGCACGCAACCATCGCAGACAAGCTTGATTCTGAGACGGCACTTTGCCGCTTTGAGGGCCATGAGTTTGAGGCCAGCGGATGCTCTCACCTGGATAAGGGCAAAGAGTGCTGCATCGTTCTTCGTCCAGAGTCTGCACGCCTTGCTGATGAGGGAACGCTTGCCTGCGAGGTAGTGCTTTCTCGCTTTATGGGTCACTACCAGAACTACCACGTTATGGTTGGAGACACGCTCATTAAGATCACGGACTTCAACCCTCGCACCCACAAGATTTACAACGTTGGTGACCACGCCTTTGTTGACTTCACCAAAGACGAGGTCCACGTTCTGTAAGCGCTTTGGTTAAAGCAGTAACGTATGGCGAGAAGATCAGTTGGTCTTCTCGCCATTTTGTTAGATGGTTGATTTGAGCCAGTTTAGTTTGCAGGTGAGCAGCTTGTGATCGGGCTCAAGAGAGGGGTCCTTGATTCTTTTAAGGAGCATCTTGCAAGCGGCGTAGCCCTCTTCATAGACAGGCTCGACAATGGTTGAGATGCTTTTAACGGGCAGGGCAGTCCAATCGGTGTTATTGAATCCCAACAGGCCAACTTGCTTTGGAATTACTGTCTCGTAGGATTGCAAGGCATTATAGACACTTTTAAGAGCCCATTGATTTGGCACAAATACCAGTGTTTTCTTTGACGGAAGAATGTGATTATTGAGCCATTGCGTGATGTCAGAGATAGACAGCGTGCTTTGCTCCATGGTGAGA
>JABZHC010000053.1 GCA_015259035.1 Atopobium sp. | reverse complement strand
CCTCATCTACGAGGATGCCAGTGCTCCTAAAAAGCTCATAAAAGGCAAGCTCAAGCCCCATAAACGATACGCCGGAAAGCAGAAAGCTGGAATCGCGCTCGCCACGCTGACGGTAGCGCTCTACTTTAGCGCAGCGCTCACGCAGCCGCTTCCAACCACCCTATCACCTGTGGGATCCTTGGGCCAACAAACCGCAGTTCAAGCGCCTGGCGGGTCCTCCCAATCAGACTCCAGCGTGCCGTCTGCTACCGCACAGGCCAGTACAAACGTCACTATCAAGTTCATCGACGTAGGCCAAGGAGAGGCTATTCTCATCGCACTCCCCGAGAAAACCATGCTCATCGACGCGGGCCCCACGGGCTCAGCGCCGAAAATTGAACAGGTCCTCCGAGAACTTGGTCGAGACAAGATTGATTACCTGGTGGCCACCCATCCTGACGAAGATCACATCGGCGGTATGGCGGACGTCATTTCCAACACCCAAATTGGGACCATTTACGCACCAAATAAGACAAACAACACGGCAACATACAGAAAGTTTCTGGCCGCCATCCAGAACAATAACCTGCAGATAACCCTTGCCGAGGCGGGCACCATCATCGACCAAACCGACAGCTACAAGCTAGAAATTCTCTGGCCCAAAAAAGACGCAAATTTCCCCGAAACCAACGATTACTCGATAATCATCAAGCTGACCGTTGGTAACAAAACGTTCCTCTTCACGGGAGACGCGCCCACAAATGCCATCTTGAACTCCAATCCAGGTCACATTGACGTGCTCAAACTCTCACATCACGGCTCACGAACAGGCACCACCGAGCAACTGGTCCGCAAACTCTCGCCCACCTACGCCGTCCTCTCGTACGCCGTGAACAACTCCTACGGCCACCCCATGCAGTCGGTCCTAAACGCCCTCCGCAAGCATTCCGTTGAGGTCTGGGGAACGGGCGCCAATGGAACCATTACCATTACCTGCGATGGTACAAACATTGATATATCTGGCGAGAAACCCGGCACAGTGGTAGCTCCAACCTCACAAGATAAATCTGGCACGTCGTCGACATCGAGGTCCAAGTAATGAAAGCAATCATTGATCGATTTGAAGACAACAATCTTGCCGTGCTTGAACTAGACGATCAGCCAGGCAATATGCTTACCGTTTCTGTCGATGAGCTGCCAAGTAATGCTTGCCAGGGTGACGTTCTTTACTACCAAGACGGCTCGTGGATACGAGCCGTGGAAGAAACCGCCCAGCGTCACACCGATATCGACGACCTGTTCAACTCCCTGCTTGCGCATGACGATACGGAAACTGAATAGCCCCAGATAAAGCCTAAAATATGCGATTTTAGAATATTTATAAAACTGCACGTCAACCTATAAATATGCGATTTTCGCATATTTTGTAACATAGCTTCCTACCTGCATAAATAAAAAAGACGTCTTGTCGAGAAAGACGTCTGTGTAGAGCACTTTTATCCAAGACTAAATGTGATATATTACATATAACACCGGCGCGCATCCTCGCTCTGCAGAGAGAGAGGGCACGCCATTTTCTTTATAGGGCCACGATAGCCGCAGCCATTCTCTTCTCATCTTCAGCTAGAAGTACTCGCATTGTCTAACCCTATCGAATCCAGCCATTTTTGCACTTCACCAAAAGTATACGTGCCTTTTACCGCCAATCCTGGTATTACACGAGAAACACCACATTCTCTCTGATACTCCTCAATCATATTGCCAAATCCTCCACCGCCATGCGTGCAGAACGGAATGATTGTCTTGCCGCTCAAATCCGTTGTCCTTAAGAACGAAAGCACCGGAGGAGCAAATGTTTTAAGCCAGTTGGGCGATCCTATAAAGACAGTATCAAAGCCGGCAACATCTATATCGTATTGCATTAACGCAGGACAAACGCCCTTTTCTATTTGCGCTCTAACCTCTTTTACCGCCGTGTTATACGAGAAAGAATAGGGATCTTGAGGCTTAAGCTCCAGCAGCTCACCATCGGTAATCAGCGCAATATCCTCTGCAAGCCTTCTTGTGATGCCGGAATATGAATAGTACACAATCAAAGACTTCATGTAAGAATCTCCACTACCGGTCGAGAAGAACGTGCTGTTGCAGCATTACGTCGAATTATTTGCCACAAGTATAGTTGATAGGATTGCGCGTCCGAATGACTTCTCACAGCAAGCATATGCTACAGTGAAACAAAAGCACCCTCGCTATCACAATTTATGGGATGACCGGGGTGCTTTTTGCTGGCGTGTTTCTGCGTTAAAATCACTATAAGTTGACATACGCAAAAAGGACACCCAATGTCAAAACAAAACAATCTGAAGAAAATAGTTGGGCTCAATAGCAGATATGGCTTTGAAGACGAGCAATTTGTTAACTTTTTTCTTTTAGTTCAGGCAAAAGCAAACGAGCAAGGAAAAATATTCTATATAGATTGTGGTGAAGGCAATATTGCATTGATAGGTGATACGTTAGCTATGGATTTATCAGGCTGGCTCATCGATCAATCTGATGCTCAAGAATTCGAATCGTTTTGGCTTGAAGGGTCAGCCTATATTCCTGACAAATTCACTAAATTTGAATGTGAAGAAGAGTGGTACTTAAAAGACGATGCTATTTGCATCAATCTGATTACCTTTTAAAGAATGTCACTACGCCAAAACATCAAGCGAGATGTAATTTTTAGACGCGTAGCATATGCTATATTGAAGCAAAAGCGCCCCGGTTAACACCAATTGGTGATAGCTGCGGCGCTTTTTTGTTAGCATACATGGTCGTAAATCAAAACCACGCTAACAAAAAGCCGTCACAACGGACGGCTCTACGCGATTTGCGGGTTTCTACCGCTTTCTCCTCAATCAAGGTGTACTCGTATGTGCATTTGTACTAGTTATCGAGTGTGTAATTATCCCATACACTTTGTACGCGTTCAATCATTCTTTATTCTTTTAGCATCAGCTTTGATGTGTCCTTCTTGCCGTCATAATCTTCACCGAGGTTCCACGCTGGATATGCGGCTTGTTTAGTTACCAATCAGAATGTCACTGCGCCAAAACACGCTCTCTTTCAAGCCTGTCTTTCACGATCTTGTCGAGCTGCTCTTGAGTGGTTACAGGTTCCTTCAAATCCATTTCTTTCCTTTCAACAGGTTCCGTCCGCTCGGACGTTTGCGAGTAGCATTACCCTTGCTACGAGGTAGGTACCGCTTTTCCGCAACGGTTGCGTATATGAAAAAAGCCACTTTTCAGTGGCTTAAATCAACGAAAATAGATACACTTGCTAGTTAAAGGACGAGCCAACGGCTGGACTGAGTCGGGTTTGTTGGTGAATAAAATGCATCTGCTCTTGTGGGTGCATTTTTTTATATGCCCCATCTGCCGTTATCACAAATCACATAGATTTTGTAAGTGGCTTAAATCAACGCAATTGGGCATAATGAAATTAAGAAAACCCGCTTATTCTATTTGATATGGATTAAGCGGGTTTTAATTAGTTTGTTTACCAAGAAACAACAGGAACTGTTCTCTCCTGCTTGAACTGCTCTATCTCTTCGAGTGTAACGTCATCAAGAGTTCGCTCACCAATGAAGATGTCGGCTAGACTTGCATTAAATTTCCAATCATTTTCCTTCCAGTCCCAAGAAAAAGGAAGTTCATTTTCAATTTTAACTAGAAGAAGACGGTCGTCACTCGCCATATAATGCGTTCCCATTAGCCGACACCTCCAATCTTTTAACGGCAATTGCCTTAAATGCCTTCGGGCGTCATGTGGATGACAATTTTGACTTCACTATGTAATCGTTAGCGCTTAGTCAAACCAGATCTTCACAACGTCGCCGTCTGCGGAAGTAATATCCACAAGTGTGCCACTCTCGCCAGTCTTTGCAGCATCCATAAGCGCATCAAGATTAATGTTAGAGAGCTGCTCCTGAGTCTCCTGATTAAGATAGCTTCCGCTGACCTGAATTCCCGAATTCAAAACAAACTTTGCCAGACCCAGAGGTACGCACATATCTACAACGTCGCCGTCGTCGGAGACTACATACACGTGCAAACCGTGCTTTGCAGAGCCGTTGCCCAGGCGGACACCCTTCTTCTTGCTACCGTCAGCCTCGTCGTTCTTCTCGACTTTGATCATGCTCTTACCAAAAAGCTTGCCAAAGCTGAAACCTGAAGACTGAGTAGCAATGCCCTGGTTGCCCTGCTCTACAGGCTCTTCTACGATCTCTGCGGGCTCGTCAGCTGCAACAGAAACAACCTCAGCAGTACTCTCCTGCGCAGCAACACTCTCCTGAGCGGATGCGCTTGCGCCACTCAAAAGCTCGTCAACAGACACACCAAGGAAACGTGCAAGATCTGGCAACAGCGAGATATCCGGGTAGTTAATGTCGTTCTCCCATTTGCTCACCGCCTGCGGGCTCACGTTCAGCTCTTTTGCCAGACGCTCCTGCGTTGCAGTTTTAGCCAAACGAAGACGTGCAATACGACGACCAAGGGTCTCAGATGAAGTAGTCATAGTTGCTCCTTTTTCTTAACTCATTATTACTGAAATAGCTTGCGGGCCGCTGATTTCACTATGAGTCGTAACAATACGTTCAACAAGAACGCATCAGTTGAGTTGGGTATCGCAGCGGTTTCCAGCCACTCAACAGCAGGTTGAGTTCGCAGGTAAACTATGCTTTTTGACCGAAAATCACTTGCCCTAAAAGTATTCTCCCACTACCATTTAAACAAGAAATTTTTGATGTTTTAGAAAGGTCTGTCTATGGCTGGCGAGAAGAACTGGGTGTTCTGGACCAGTGGTGCGCATATTGTTTCCGGTTTTGAGCAATGCGCTACAGACGGTTTTGTTGGCGTTGACGCAGATGGCGTCGTGTACCTCTTTGATAACAATCAAAACGTCTTTGCTTCAGCCCACGCTTCAAATATTGAGGGAACGGTTGGCAGCTGG
>JABZHC010000052.1 GCA_015259035.1 Atopobium sp. | reverse complement strand
GCATTGATGACAGTTTAAATACCACAGCCTTTGAAATGAGTGGCTGCTTTTTAAACCTGTACGTCTTTTGCCCCTCAATTAGCAAAAATTATTAAAAAATAGGCAACTGGATTGTAAAAGCATACGGTCAGAAGTATTATGGCAAGTCGTTCGATTGAGGGAGAAACTTATGAACTTTCTGGAATATAACAAAGACGAGAAGCTTCACTTTAATTATAAGAAATCATGCGGTCTCTGGTTAATTGTTGTAGCTCTCATCATTTTTGCAGCTACCGTAATAGGTGGAAAGCAGATTATCAATATGTCCGTATTTAGCTTTGGATATGTTGCAGCCTTCTTATCTATAAACACAAATAAGAAAGTTCTCAATAAGTTTTCCGATGGTCCTTCAAGTAAGTTCCAGAACAAAATGTCTCTATACGCGGTAATTTTCTTATTTATTTTGATGTTTTTATTAGGTGGACCATTTTTTGCAACTGAAAACTGGAGACTTATTTGGTTGGGCGCGTTAATGGCCACGGCACTGCACTTTTTCCTCTATTACTTTGTGCACGGAAAATCGATGATTTATCTGGCAATACTCTGTGCCATCAATGTTGCTATAGGTTATATTTTTCCAGACATCCCACTAACAATAACTGCCTATATTGATGCAGCAATTAAACTTGGCTTTGGAATTTACCTGTTCTTTTTCTCAAAGCCAACACAACAAAAATAGCCTTCATCTAGAGTCCGTGCGCGTCAAACGTGTCCTTAACCAAAGCCACAAGCATTGGTATAAACACAGCTACGCCTGCTAAGAGCATTGGATTGTCACGTATTTCCGGAATGTCCTGTAAGAAATTCTGAAGATCATAGACAAGACCAACGGCAACGGCAATAAGAATAGGTGCCAGAATAATCAAAATAGGATTTGGTGGTTTACGCATAAGGATGCTTTCTTTTACAAGTACTGCACACGCAGCGGTCCAATAGAGCAAAGATACGTATCAAGCCACATTCTGGCTTTTCTTCCTTACTTCTTCCCTACTTCTTACGCTTTACCTTAATTTGAATGCCAGAGGTCTCTGGACGAGGTGACGTAGAAGCAACAGCGCCTTTCTCGCCATTTACAAAGGCAGAGAAACGCTGGCGGAAACGGTTCCACTTGTGGTAGATAGGCTCGTGATCATGAGATCTAAGGCCCAAAAGCATGCTTGCGGCCATAGTTGGAAGCAGATACTCAATAGCGCGCCAAAGCACAAAGCCTGCAGCAATTTCCTCGCCAAACATATGGCCAAACAGGAAGGCAAAGCCACCCTCAGCGCCACCAGTACCACCAGGAAGTGGAATGGCCGAGGTCAAGAGCTCAAGCATTGAACCAGATGCAAGGCAGGTCAGAAGGTCTGCAGGCTGGCCAAGTGCTCGCAAAACAAAGTATGGCAGTGCATAGAGGCAGCCAAGCTGAAGCAGTGTTACAAGCAGAACAACGCACATCTCTGGGATGTTCTTTGCAGCAGTCTTAAAGCCGTTTGAGAACTCATCTACCTGCGTGTTAATGATGCCATGCCAGTGATCGTACTGCTTTACGATACGAAGACGTGAAAGCAGCCTTAAGCCCCAGTTGCCCACGGTCTTAACCATTTTAGGAAGCAGGCAAATGGCCAGGATAACTGCAACCATCACTATCTTTGCGCCAAACAAGATAACGCCAATAACGGTTACATCGCCAAATTGCTCGTAGAAATAATTGGCCCTAAAGATAAGCATCAGAGCTGCAAAGATGCCCTCGCCCGCCTCGTACATAACAAAGCGGGTGAACTGCAAAGCTCCTGCCTGACCCACAGAAATACCCGCACGAGTGAGGCGATAAATCTGAGCAGGAGCAGCTCCTGCACCGTTTGGCGTAAGGTTCATGAAGAAGATGCCCGACGCCTCAACGCTCATCAGGTCACGGACACCAACAGGACTCTCGGGATCTGTAATGACTGAAATTACATAGGCGAGAATACCAAGGAAATAGTAGACAAAATAGCAAAGAGCGCCAGCAATAAGCCAACCTGTATCTACGTCTGCTAGAGCAACAACAAACTCATCAAACTGACCAGAGAAAACGATATAGAGTGCGTACAGTATTACAACCGCAAAGAGGAAGAGAATGCTCTTTCTAACTTGACCAAAGCTCTCTTTTGCCTCTTCTACCTGCTCAGATGAAGAAGTTGGAGCAACACTAATCTTAGGCTTTTTGGTTGAAACACCCTTAACGGTTGTAGATCCAATCTTCACCGTTACCTTCGGTGTAGATGAGGGGTGCTCGGTTTCAGACGCGCCATCTGGGCGATCCATGGGCACCTCCTTGGACTCTGGATCACAATACGTGTACAGAAACAACACTCTTTGCAGGTAAACAATGCAACCTCAAAGGGTTTCTCGCCACCTAACTGCTTTTCATTTTACATGAACCGCTCAAGTATACCCTTGTCGGCCTCAATAATGCCACCGCCACAAACTTCCTGACCATCGTACAAAACCGCCGATTGACCTGCTGCAACAGTTTTTACCGGCTGGTCAAATTCAATAAATCCACATTGATTATCTGTGAGCGTAAACGTTACGGGAACCAGCGCGCCTGTGTGACGAGTTCTGACCACATACCTACCGTTAGCTGCAGGTTCTCCAGAAATCCAATGCATGTCCGAGAGCTCCATGCGACGAGTCCAGAGCGCAGGACAGTTAAGGTCAGAGGTTACATAGACCACATTCTTAAGCGTATCGGTTGCTACTACATAGCGTGCGGGACCTCCACCGATGTTCAGGCCTTTTCTTTGGCCAACGGTAAAGAGAAATGCTCCGTCGTGGGTGCCAAGAACCTTACCTGTCTCCCACTCAATGACGTCGCCCTGCTTTTTCTGAAAAGTGTCCAGCAAAAACGTGCGCAAGCCAACGGGGCCAATAAAACAAATGCCGTCAGAGTCTGGCTTTGTTTCTATGCCCAGACCTCGCTCCGCACACAGAGCGCGTACCTCTGCCTTGGTGGCAATGTGTCCAATAGGAAAAAGCGTGCGTTCAAACAAATGACCTGGTACACGCCATAGGAAATACGTCTGATCCTTGTGAGCATCTGCGGCACGCAAAAGTTTTTTGGTACCCGGGACGTTCTGTGCATAGTGACCCGTTGCAACAAAATCAGCACCCTCTGCAAAAGCACGTTCTGCAAAGGTGCCAAACTTGACCGTCTGGTTGCACATAACGTCTGGATTAGGAGTACGGCCGTGCTCATAGGCATCAAGCAGGTAATCCACAACGGTAGCCTTATACTCGGCCTCACAGTCCCACACGTCCAAATCAATGCCCAGCGTTACGCACACGCGCTCAGCATCAGCCAGGTCGTCTGCCCAGGGGCACTTAAAGCCTGGCAAGTCCTTTGACCAGTTACGCATATAGATAGCCTTGACGTTATAGCCCGCCTCAAGAAGCAAGGCCGCGGACAGCGCCGAATCAACGCCGCCACTCATGCCAAGGTAAACTAATTCTCCCATGTCACTCCTACACGAGCAGACTCCTGCTTGACAGCCTCAGCGATTGCCCAAGCTGCGTACAAGATGTCGTCTTCTGTGGTAGTTCTTCCAAGCGTTAGCCTGAGGCTTCCCGCTGCTACTTCTCGCGGTGCGCCAATTGCCTCAAGCACGTGAGATATTTGCATTTTTGATGCCGCGCAGGCAGAGCCCGTTCCCACCGACACGCCTAGACGCTCAAGCAAAATAACCAGACGGCGAGCCTCAAGTCCCGGGAAAGAAACGTGCAGCAAATTAGGAAGCCTCAGCTTGGCGTTCTTTGGCCCCGAGACAATCATCTGCGGAAACCCTGTGCAAAGCAGCGTCTGCAGCTGATCTCTGAGGCGAGAAACCCGTTTTGCCTCGTCAGTGCGAGTCTCATCAGCAAGCGCTAAAGCACACGCAAAACCAATGACGCCCGCGACGTTCTCCGTACCTGAACGAACACCACCTTCTTGTCCGCCGCCGAGCACCAGCGGCCTTAAGCGCACATCGTCGGAGGCCCACAAGAGACCTACCTGCTTTGGACCGGAAAGCTTTGCTGCAGAAAGCGTCAACATATCCACGCCCAAAGACGACACGTTCACACTCAAGTACGCCGCAGCCTGAGAGGCGTCTACGTGCAAATGCAGCGGACGAGTCTCCCCCGCTGCAAGCCTGCGTGAGCGCTCCTTGGCAAGCACCTGCGAAATCTCTCGGATGGGCTGAATGGTGCCAATCTCCCCGTTTGCAAGCTCAATAGATACCAGCTCAGTCTCTGGCTTGAGCGCTTTTGCTACGCGCTCTGGATCCACACGACCGTCTGCCTCTACGCGTAGTGTCTTGTGCGAGAAAATCCCCGCGCACGCTAGAACACTCTCATGCTCAATAGCGTCAACAATAACGTGCGCATCCTCTGAAACCGGGGCAAACGCCAGGTTGTTGGCCTCTGTAGCACCTGCTGTGAGCACCACGTTTCCTGGACGAGCACCAATGGCATGCGCCAAGACAGCGCGGGCACGTTCTACCTCGTCACGAACCTGGCGAGACAGAGCATACGGCGCTGATGGATTGTAGAACTTTGCTGTGAAGTACGGAATCATTGCATCAACTACACGTGGATCCATAGGTGTAGCTGCGGCAAAGTCCAGGTACACGTTGCCTGTTGGATGTTCTGGTTTTGCAGAAGGCATGTGCATTACAAATCCTTTGGGTTTCTCGCGGTCTTGCGGGCTTACGGGCGTGCGGCGTTACGTGCTTGCGACGATCGGCGACTTGCTGTCGGGCGGGCCGGTGGACGGTGCGCGACGGCTACGACTTATCAGGCGAATCTGGCGACGTAAACGTCATGTTCTGGAATCGAGCAGATACAAAGCTGTCATCGTAGTGAGTATCTACCCACATCTCAAACGCGTTTGTCGGAGGAATACCAGCGTCTCTCTGAGCTTTTCTCGCCAAACACGCCACCGTCATGGGGATGTCGGCAACAAGATATACCGTAAGCAGGGTAACAAAAATTGCTTGCCTTTTTGATGTTGGCTCGCCAATCTTGTAGAGCGCGCGAGGCA
>JABZHC010000051.1 GCA_015259035.1 Atopobium sp. | reverse complement strand
GAATCATAATCACCCGCATATGAACTGCCTCCTATTTCTTGGACATAAGAAATGGGAGGCAGTTCAAAAAGAAGAGGCGGTTTTTCTGTGGATGACCTGCATGACGTGTAACATACCTGCACTTTTGGTAAAATAAACTTTGTATTTGTCTCTTCGGAGTAAGAAAAGGAGCAACTGTGGCTAATCATTTTCGCACTGATGAGCAACAGGAGTCCTCGTTTGATGACCGTTTTGGGGTAATTTCTCAGGATGATCTGAACCAGCTTGACCAGCAAGACGTTGTGGCTGATCAAGTTGAAACTCAGGACTTTTCTGCTGATGTGCCAGTGGCCCAGGCTGCTGAACCTGTAACAACTGTATCTGATCCATTTGCTTCTGGAGCAGAAGCTGTACACGTGGTAACTGCTGAGCAGCAAAACAACCCTGAGCAGGCACCTCTTGATCGTGCAAAGTTTTTTGCAGATCTAGCTCAAGATGCACCTAAGGTAGAGCGTACTGGTACTCCAACCATTTCTTTCAAGAACGCTTCGCTTGTGTATCCATCGCAGCCAAATCGTCCAGCACTTGATAACATCAGCGCTGATATCTACCCAGGTGAGTTTGTCTTTGTAGTTGGACACTCTGGTTCCGGTAAGTCATCTCTCTTGCGTCTTATCACGCGTGAGCAGAAGGCAACTCACGGACAGGTTATTGTTGCTGGTCAGGACCTTACACGTATGCGTAACTCCAAGGTTCCTTATCTGCGTCGTCAGATTGGTACCGTCTTCCAGGACTTTAAGCTTCTGCCCGATAAGACCGTCTATGAGAACGTATCCTTTGCACTTGAGTGCATTGGCAAGCCTCGTCCTGTTATTGATATTCAGGTTCCAGAGGTTCTGCGCCTGGTAGGCCTTGGTCAAAAGATGAGCGCTTACCCAGACCAGCTTTCTGGTGGTGAGCAGCAGCGTGTTTCCGTTGCTCGCGCAATGGTTAACCGCCCACCACTGCTTATCTGCGACGAGCCTACGGGTAACTTGGACCCAGCAATTTCTCTGGGCATTATGAAGCTTCTTGACCGCATTAACCGTGCGGGCACTACGGTTGTAATGGCAACACACGATCGCGAGATGGTTGACTCTATGCGTAAGCGCGTTATTGCTCTTGAGGCTGGTCACATTGTCCGCGACCAGGAGAAGGGAGGCTATGGCTACTATGGGGCTCTCTAATTTTGGATACTCTCTGCGTGAGGCCGGAAGCCACTTTAGAAGGAACTGGTCTACCGCTCTTGGTGCAATCGTAACCATCTTCTTGTCTCTGTTCATCATCGGCCTGTTTATTCTTGGCTCCGCTCTTATCGAGAACATGGTAGGAAGTGTCGAGAACCGCGTTACTATCCAGGCATTTCTTTCGGATGACGCAGATCAGGCTGCAGTAACTGCTTTCCAGCAAGAAGTTCAAGGCTGGGATACGGTTGAGTCTGTAACCTATAAGAGCAAAGAGCAGGCTCTTGAGGAGTACCGCACCACCATGAGTTATCGCAATGCTTCTGATGCGGTTTCTGCTCTTGATGGCCAGAATCCAATTCCTGCATCTCTTGTAATCAAACTCAAGGATCCTAAGGATGTTCAGGAAGTTGCCCAGCGCATTGCTTCTTCATCATCTTTTGCAGCCATTGCGGATAATAAGAGCAATCCATCCGGTGATGTTCAGTATGGTCGCGAGACCGTTGAGCGCCTGTTTAGCGTAACAGCATACATTCGTATTGGCGCTATTGGCCTTGTTGGACTTCTGGTGTTTGTTGCCTTTGTCTTTATTAACAACACCATTCGCCTTGCTATTAACGCTCGCCGTCGTGAGATTGCAATCATGCGTCTGGTTGGTGCATCTAACGGCTTTATTCGCGGACCATTCCTTATGGAAGGCGTGCTTGAGGCACTTATCGGTGCTCTTCTCGCCATTGTCGTTTTGGTTGTTGGAGCCCACATGCTTCTCCCGGTTATGGCAGAAAGCATGACCTTCTTGACCTTTGCTATTCCAACAACGGTCATGCTGGGTATGAGTGGCCTTTTGCTGCTCCTTGGCCTGCTACTGGGACTCTTTGGTTCTGCTATTGCTATGGGCCGCTATCTGAAGGCATAGCAACTAAGCAACCTGGTACTTCAATTGTCAAAGTGAAGTATCAATTAAGAAAGTTTTTTACATAAAGATTGCAAGGTAAGACCTCGTGAAAACCGTTCACGGGGTCTTTTTACGTTAAACGGTATTTACTAAATTGCAGGTAGAATGATATTTTTAAGGATGAATTGTTGGGCCACGTACTTGAATGGGGGCCAAGTATGGAGACCAACCTGCACAAATTCCAGGCTTTCACTTCCGCGGCGTATCACAGTAGCTTTACGGTGGCGGCAGAAGAGCTGGGATGCACTCAGTCGTCTATTAGTCGCATGGTGGCAAGTCTAGAAAAAGAGTGGGATGTCCGCTTGTTTAACAGACATGGCGGCTATGTAAGTCTGACTCCTGAGGGAAAGACGCTTTTGCCTGTTGCAGAAGAGGTGTGCCAGGCATACAGCAAGTTGAGCAATCAAGTGAATCGCGTCAGCGCCATTGAGATGGGCAACCTTGTTATTGCTGCACCTTCGAGTTTTCTTTCGCGAGCACTTCCAGGTCATTTGAAGAAGTACATGACTGATCACCCAAATATTAAAGTTGAAGTTATCGAGTGCACGTATGGAGAAGCTCTGCGTCTTATTAGCAAGGGTAAAGTGGATATTAGTTTTACTATGACCCGCGCAACTGAGCAGGGATTTACTTCAACTTTATTTGATCATGATGAGGTTATTGTTGTTTCTCAAAAAGGACATTACGAGAAGGACCTTGAGACAATTCCTGTTAAGCGTCTTATTGAAGAGCCCTTTATTGTTGATATTGAGACAGCTCCTCTGCTTCAAAAGCAACTTAAAAACGCACGCATGACGTTTGCGTCATCGGATTCATTCACCATTATGTCCATGGTAGAGTCGGGTCTTGGCGTAAGTTTGCTGCCACTTGAGGCAACAAAAGGTACAAATTTTGATATTGATGTACATCATCTGGAAACTCCCGTACATCGTAATGTCTTTATTACGCATCGCGTAAAAGGCGAGATGTCGCGCACTACAGAAGAGTTTTTAAAGTATTTGAGCTAAAGATTGATACATAGTTGTGTACGTTAACTATTTGAAAATTGCATAACTGTTATTAGATATTGGTAAAGATGTAAAAAGATTTAACTACCGCTCGCGGTTGTAGCCTTTACGCTTACGGGTTTATCTGACGCCCAGAGGGCGCTACTTCTTTTTTCAAATGGCTTCGGGTGCAAACATAGTCTCATTAAGTTCTTCGTCCGAGTTATTACGGGAAGGAGTGGGACATGGCAGAAAATGCCGAGGCACCTGAGATGCAAAAGTCGTTGAGTCTATTCAACTTCTTTACCATCGGATTTGGTGCGATCATTGGTACCGGATGGGTGCTCCTGGTAGGCGACTGGATGGTTCTTGGTGGAGGACCATTCCCCGCGATGATCGCATTCGCAATTGGCGCAATTTTCCTTGTACCAATTGGATGTGTTTTTGGCGAGCTTACTGCTGCTATTCCAATTTCTGGTGGCATCATTGAGTACGTCGACAGGACATTCGGCCGCCCAATGGGCTTCTTTACCGGCTGGATGCTCCTTCTGGGTAACGCTCCACTGTGCCCTTGGGAGGCAATTGCTATTTCCACGCTTCTCACCGACCGCTTTGGTGCATTCCCAATTCTTTCTTGGCTGCGCTCCGTTAAGCTCTACACCATCCTTGGTGCAGATGTTTACCTGTGGCCAACAGTCATCGCTCTTTGCTTTGCCATTCTGGTCATCTTCCTTAACTTTAAGGGCGCTGGCGCAGCAGCTAAGCTTTCGAGCTTCCTGACTAAGGCTCTGCTGACTGGTATGATCCTTGCAATGGTTATCTCCTTTGCAACTGGTTCTCCAAGCAACGGCCTCCCACTCTTCTCCCAGGCAACTGAGGTTGCAGGTGGAGAGGGCACAAAGGCTACCAGCTTCTTTGGTGGCATCATTGCAGTACTTGTTATGACTCCATTCTTCTACGCTGGCTTTGACACCATTCCACAGCAGGCAGAAGAGGCTTCTGCTGACCTTGATTGGAAGAAGTTTGGCATCATTCCTGCACTTGCACTTATGGCATCTGGTATCTTCTATCTCATCTGCATCTATGCATTCGGAACCATGATTGACTGGCACGAGTTTGTTAAGTCTTCTGTTCCTGCACTTGCAGTTCTCGAGCGCATCAACCTGTTCTTCTACATTGCAATGCTCATCATTGCAACGCTTGGACCTCTGGGCCCAATGAACTCCTTCTTTGGTGCTTCAACTCGTTTGATGCTCGCTCTTGGTCGTAAGAAGATGCTCCCAGAGGCATTCGCAAAGATTGACCCTAAGTCTGGCGCACCTCTGACTGCAAACATGTTCATGGCTGGCCTGACCCTTGTTGGTCCATTCCTCGGCCGCAACATGCTTGTTCCTCTGACCAACGTTGCTTCTCTTGGCTTCATCTTCGCATGCACCATGGCTGGCGTTGCCTGCCTGCGCCTGCGTCAGACCGAGCCAGACCTGCCTCGTCCTTACAAGGTCAACGGTGGTATCGCAGGTATCCTTGCTGCAATTCTTGCTGGCAGCATCATCATCGGTCTGATGGTTGTTCCTTTCAGTCCTGCAGCACTGAAGCCAGTTGAGTGGATCATCACCATTTCTTGGATTGTTATTGGTATGGCCATCTTCATGATCTTTGGTCGTCAGTCTGAGAAGGCAGCAGCATAAGTTGCTTGCAAGCTCTAAAGGTTTCATCGGTACGTTGAACTAAGCACGTTATTTGTTTCTTTAGTTTGGATTTTTTGCGCCCAAAAAGGGTGGGCGCAAAAAGATAGTATTTATCATTTACTAGAGGGGGAAAGAAATGAGTAAGATTGCTTTTGTAGGCGGAAAGCTCGTTGACGGCACTGGCGCCGCTCCTGTTGAGGATTCTCTTGTCCTCGTAGACGACAAGAAGATCGCTTATGCTGGTCCTCGCACTGAGGTTCCAGAGGGCTATGAGGTCCGTGACATCCAGGGCCGCACCATTATGCCAGGTCTTATCGATACCCACCTGCACTTCTCCGGCAACCT
>JABZHC010000050.1 GCA_015259035.1 Atopobium sp. | reverse complement strand
CTGTCGAGTGGTAGTCATGCCACACGCTCTTTTTACCGAGATTACTCGGACCATCAAAGGGTCTCTCGCCAGATTTCTTGCAATTGCAGGAATTGTTGCCTTGGGCTGCGGCTTCTTTGCAGGCCTCAAAATGGCCAGCCCTGACATGCAAGAAGCGGCTCATACGTTTTACGCAAACCAACATCTCTATGACCTTCGCGTCATCTCAACGCTTGGATTAAGCGAGAAGGACGTTTCCGACCTGGCGTCAGTTGAGGGTGTTGAAGCGGTTATGCCTTCTCGCACGGTAGACGTTATGGCTACACTGACATCTTCGCAATCTACTGCTCGTGTAAGTTCTTTTAGACCCGGTGAGCTTAATCAGCCAATAGTTGTTGAGGGAAGGCTTCCTCAAGGGCCTTACGAGTGCGTGATGAGCGCGGATCCCAAAAAACGTGCAGATATTAGCCTTGGTCAACAGATTGAGCTGCCAGACACTTCAAACGGCGTTCATTTAAAGGGTGGTTCGTACACGGTTGTTGGTTTTGTAAATGCGCCAATGTATCCGTATGTAAGCAATTTTGGTACTACATCGTTAGGTAACGGCATTGTCCAGCAATTTGTGTATGTCACGGAAGATGCTTTTGCAAACGATGACCCCTATACCGAAGCGTATCTAACGGTTCAGGGTGCTACCAGCTATAAAAGCGGCTCATCAGACTATCAGAATGCCGTTGATAGCGTTGCAGAACGCATTTCGCAGATGAATCCGTCACTTGCTTCACTTCGTTTGCAAGAGCTTAAAGATGACGCTCAGACTCAAGTTGATGAGGCTCGTCAAAAGCTGGAGCAATCAAGGCAGGAAGCCGCAGATAAACTAGGGGATGCTCAAAAGAAGCTTGATGACGCGGAAGCGCAGATTTCCGCTCAACAGCAAAAACTGGCTGATGGTCAGCGTCAATATGATGCGGGACGTCAGCAGCTTACAGCTTCTCGCTACAGTGCTGAGCGGCAATTTGCACAAGCGGAAGCTCAGATTGCTGCCTCGGAGGCTCAGATTGCTCAGGGTACAGCTGAGCTCAGTGCAGGAGAGGCCCAGTATCAGGCTGGTCTTGCTGCCTACAATGCAGGACAAGCAACGTTTACACAGCAAAAGAGTGCGTTTGAAGCGGGTAGAGATGCGTATCTTGCGGGGCTTGCCGCGCAAGGCATTACCGCTTCAAGTCTTGAGGAAGCGCGGCAACAGCTCAGCGCTTTAGGTCTGGCAACTACGCAAGTAGACGCCCTTCTCGCCACACAAGCGCAGATTACGGCTGCAGAGACAGAATTGGCTACCCAGCAGCAGACTCTTGCAGCTGCGAGGGAAGAGCTTGATCAGCGCACGGCTCAACTACATGAGGCAGAGTCACAAGTGGCTCAGGCGCGTCAGGATTTGAGTGAGGCGAGAAGTGCTACCGCAGATCAGTTAGCTGCGGCTCAAGAAAAACTTGCTGCGTCGCTTAGTCGTCTGAGCGCAGGACAAACAGCCCTTCAAAGTGCAGAAGCTCAGACTAACGAGGGAAGACAGAGTCTTGAGGAGCAACGCACTGAGGTTGAGAAACAGCTTGCTGATGGTCAGAAAGAGCTCGATGAAGCTCAAAAGAAGATTGATGAGCTTAAAGAGCCTGATGTGTATGTACTTGATCGCACAAAAGAGATTGGTATTGCAGCTTATCAAGCAGACTCTGAGCGTATCAATGATATTGCTAATGTATTCCCGCTAATGTTCTTCTTGGTTGCAGCTCTGGTTTCACTTACCAGTATGACGCGTATGGTTTCTGAAGAGCGTACGCTTATTGGTGTTCATAAGGCGCTTGGTTATTCAACTGCTCAGATTGCGGCAAAGTACCTGTTATATGCCTTGCTTGCCTCACTTTTGGGTTCCGTTATTGGCATAGCATGTTTAAGTCAAGTGTTGCCAGGCGTTATTATCTCTGCATACGGGTCAATTTATACCATCCCAAATGGGGGAGCTCCTTATCCTATCCAGCTAAATAGCGCGCTGCTTTCGGGACTTTCTGGTATAGGCATTACGCTTCTTTCGACCATGGCCGCCGTTTTGTCCTCTCTGAAAGAAGAGCCTTCTAGTCTCATGCTTCCAAAAGCTCCAAAAGCGGGCTCAAAGATTTTACTTGAGCGCGTTGAGCCTCTATGGTCCAGATTGTCTTTCTCGTGGAAAGTTACAATCAGAAACCTTGTCCGTTATAAGCGGCGCTTGATTATGACGCTCGTAGGAATTGCTGGATGTACTGCACTCTTGTTAGTGGCTTTTGGCCTTAGAGATTCTATTAGCGACATCATTGATAATCAATGGCCAGCTATCTCGCATTATGACTACATAGTGGGAATGACTTCTGATGTTTCTGAGGAAGAAGCAGATCAGATTAATGCAGAGCTTAATCAGGTGGGTGCTACAAATATCCACCGCATAACCAGAGAAAACGTTCTTCTTGAGTCTTCTACACAAAAGGCAGGCTCACTGACAAGAACAACTATTATGACCAGCGATTCTCTTCAAGACCTCACGGGCTTAGCTACCCTGCGCAATCGTCTTTCTGGTCAAGCAATAGAGCTTGGAGAGGATTCGGTTGTAATTACAGAAAAGCTTGCAAAACGGCTTGGGGTAGGCGTGGGAGATACCATTCAGGTCTATGCTCAAGACAGAATCGGAAACGCTTCTGGCGAGCCAAGTACGCTTACTGTTACAGGAGTTGCCGAGAATTACGTTGGGTCGTATCTGTATCTGGGACCTTCAACATGGCATTCTCTAGGTATTCAAGATCAAGCAGCGGACGGCTGGTATGCAACGCTTCCCGAAGATCAGGCAACGAGAGAGGCATTTGGAGAAAAGCTTATTAACCAGACAGGAGTTGCAACTGTTGATGACGTCAATGAAGCTATCCGCACCTATAGAGAATCACTTGCCGTAGTTAACCGTGTTGTAGCTATTCTTATTGTGGCTGCAGCTCTGCTGGCATTTATCGTCTTGTACAACCTCACCAATATCAATATTGAAGAGCGCATTAGAGAAATTGCAAGCCTCAAAGTACTTGGTTTCACGCGTCATGAAGTTGATGCCTATGTCTTTAGAGAGATTGCTTTGTTGGCCATCTTTGGAGCGCTCTTTGGACTTGTTCTAGGCACCTATCTTGAGGGATTTGTAGTTCAAACTGCTGAGATTGACCTTGTTATGTTTGGTCGAGCTATCCATGCACCAAGTTATTGGTTTGCCTTTGGACTCACGCTTGTCTTCTCGCTGTTGGTATATGTTGCCATGCGACCTAAGCTCAAAAATATTGATATGGTTGAGAGTTTGAAGAGCGTCGAGTAGAAATCTTTTGCCCGCCCAAGAGAGGCATATTTTAGATAAGATAGAAGATAGTTGAGATTGCTTATTTATAAGGAGTTGGTATGCCTAAGGTTTCTTTTGTAATTCCTGCATACAACATCGAATCATACATTGGGCGTTGTATTCAAAGTGTAAAGAATCAGACGTTTGGTGATTTTGAAGCAATTATTGTTGATGACGCCTCAACAGATTCCACTCCAGAGAAAATTGTTACGGCAGTAGGTGATGACTCAAGGTTTAAGGTTGTCACTCATCCAACCAATCAAGGCCTCCATCTGGCACGTAAAACTGCTGCAGCTCATACAAAAGGCGAGTGGGTCTTTTGTCTAGACGGTGATGATGAGGTTACTGCTGATTTTCTTGAGCAGGTAGTTGCTCGCATTGATCAGAACCCTGTTGATATTCTTCACCTTGGCATTACTGTTATTCCAGAAAATGGCGTTGATCCAACTGATGCAAAGTCTTTTGAAAGCTACATTAACCAACAATCAGACTTTACTCAGGGTGACGATATCCTTCGCATTATTTATGATGAGGGCTATGGGCAGAAGCTTGATTGGCGAGCTACGCAACGCTTGTATCGTGGAGAACTTTTCCGCTCTGCCTTTGCAGAGATGACTTCGGAGCGCCTGGTAAGAGCAGAAGATGCCTATGAGGTATTTATCCTGGCAGATAAGGCTCAGACCGCTGATGGCTTTGAGTCTTGCAGAGGCTTTTTGTACCACTATGGCATCGGAGTAACTGGCGCTTCTCGTATTTCTTTAGATAAATTTGGAGAATTCTGCTATCAGTTCTTGGACAACATTGATCAGGTAGAACTCTATATTGGCAAATCAGATAACATTGCGCATCTCAACTCCTTTAAGGGAATGAAACATAGACTGTTGGAGCTTCTGAGTGCTGAGTGGAGATTCCGTCTTGCTCCTGAAGATCAAGAAGTAGCTCTTGAGCCGTTTGCCATTCTCTTTGGACCATCGGTAGCTGCTCGAGAGCTTTATCGCTTTGTAAGAGATGAAGCATACGAGGCCATTGCCACTGGTACTGAGCTTCCAGAAGATAGCGATGCATATCGCTTTAGAAAGTATGCAAAGAAGTATGCGGATCTGATGAATCAGGATGAGGGACTGTCGTTTGATAGGGCAGTTCGCATGAAACAGATTGCCGATGAGCACATGGAGTATCTAGAGAGAAAGCACATGGTAAAGATGTTTGAGCAGCAGCCTATTCGCATTCTGATTACCTCTCATAAAGATGTTGATGTTCCCGCAAGTAATTACCTTCAGCCTATCCAGGTAGGACCAGGCCAGAAGACCAATCGCTTTACGTATATGCTCCATGACGATGAGGGCGATACTATTACCGAGAAAAACCCTATGTACTGTGAGATGACTACACAGTATTGGGCATGGAAGAACATCACCAATGCGCGCTATGTTGGCTTTGGTCATTATCGTCGCTACTTCAACTTTACTGATACGGTTTATCCAGAAAATCCGTTTGGTGAGGTTATGGATGACTTCATTGATGAGGATGCTATCAAGAAATATGGTCTTGATGATCAGACCATAGCTCAGTGCATTGAGGGCTATGACCTCATTACTACTGGGGTAAAGGATATTCGCAAATTCCCTGGAAGCGCTAATACACCTCTTGAGCAGTACCATTCCGCTCCGCTACTCCATCCAAAGGATATGGATACCATGGCTGCGCTCATTGTTGAGCGTCACCCAGAGTATGCAGAGGACGTAAACGCTTTTCTCAACGGTCATCAGCAGTGCTTCTGCAACATGTATATCATGCGTAAAGAGCTCTTTGATCGCTATGCAGCATGGGTATTCCCACTTGTTGACGAGTGGACTGCCCGTACTGATATGTCTACGTACAGCAAAGAGGCCCTAAGAACTCCAGGTCATCTGACTGAGCGTCTCTTTAATATCTGGCGTATGCATATGCTGCGTACAG